>JBJEAY010000403.1:0-2008 GCA_051869575.1 Prevotella sp.
TACAATTGAGATGAAGTGTGTTGCGTTAACATAATCTTTAACATTTGCGGTGGTGTGGTGGGGATGACGAGATTGGGCTATTTGGAGGTATGATGGCGTGGACAATGCATTGATTAATAGGGGATTGTGGCGTGGTGCGCGTGGGCAAGGTGGTGTCTTTGATTGGTAGGGGATTGGGGCGCGGTTTTGGGGGCAAGGTTGCGTCTTTGCAGACTTTATGCGTAGTGGTTGGCTTTCCGAGGGCTGCGGTCGCCCCCGGCGTCCTTGTCCCCGGCTATTGCACGGCGAGCCCTTCAGGCTCGCCGTGGTGACGGCTTTCAGCCTTCCGGCGGCGCGGTGGGCGCGCGTGGGGGGGTGATGCTGACGCGATATATCGCGTCCCTACAAATTATGGCGTTGTTGATGCGGGCGCAAAATATTGCGCCCCTGCAAATTGTGGCGGGGGGGGGGAGATGCAAAGCGGTCTGCCCCGGTGTAGGGCAGACCGGCGTCATGGGAGTGCGGAAAGACGGGTACCCTTGAAATACCAGCCTAATACTGTAAATATCATTGAGTTACACTCAGAGTTGCTTCCAAGTGCAACAGTTTTGCAACATCTATTGGACACAAGTCCTGGCACCCTCCTGCGAGGGTGATTTGTTGCCCTTAGAAAAGTTAATCGTAATCTCTGACATCTGAGCCATGAAATTGGTTAAATGGTGTAAATATAACGGTTTTTGCAACAGTAATTTTGGGGTACTGCAACAGTGAATCGTTGCAGCATCAGGAATTCCGACCCCTCAAAGTTGTGCTGCCATTGACTCAATTTGCGCTTTATATGCCTGTTTCATATCGTCGGGAAGGAACGATTCTTCAATTAAACCGTACCATTTCGGAATGGCTTTGGAGAAGTTGTTAAAGATGTTTGAAATCGCCTTTTCGTCCATCCCGCTGTCGCGCATTGCTTTCTCGAAATCACTCCTCTTTATCCGCTTTTTCTTGCCGTTCAGAGTCAGTGCCAATTCCTCGTCATCGTCGGGCATCACTATTGATGTCGATAGCAGATCATACGCCGGTGTCAGCATATAGTTGTTTGCGGGACAAAACAGCGAGAAGTTTTTCAGGTGCATGTCGGCGTTACCGGTCAGCCAAGAGAACAGTACCACTTCCCAGAAGTTGACGACATCCAGAAGCGGAGCCGCCGAGAATTGCTTTATCAGTTTGGATATGCGTTCATACGAGCCTTTATACTTGTCCTCGGTCAGGCGTTCCGACAACTGGCACATATCCTCCATGGCTATCTTTACTCCATTCTTGGTGCGGTCAACGCGTCGGGTAATGTAGCAGAGCTCGCCGTCAGCGAAACGTATCAGCGAATGAGGCACAGTCTTTATTCCGATGGTCTCAGCCAAGTGCATTGTCAGGTCCTCGTTTTCGGGCAGATTGGCAAATCGGTCGGTCTGCGGTTTGAGTATAAAGCGGCCCCACAAACCGACAATCGTGAATCGTTTCGGTTCACCGGCATGGCCTCTCGCAATATCGAGAGAGAGTTTTGCCTGTACTCCGGTTACGGTGGTACTTGCTGACACAATCCCACGTGCCAATTCCTCGATGTTGGCTCTGGTGTATGGAAGCACCGGCACCGTTGTCGATTCAAATATCTTGCGGGCGCAAGTCTTATGGTAATCCACCTCGCCGTTAGCAAGGGGCTTATAGCAATAAAGACATTTATTCATCAGCGACATCCTTTACATTAACAGGTATCACACTTACATTGCCGATGCAATCCTTACAACAGGCAAGGAGCAAAGAGAATCTATCACGTGCAGATATTTTCCAACTCTGTTCAGCAATGTCGAGCAGCCATCCCTCCGGTATCAGACCATCAAAGAAGGGAAACAACACCTTGTCGCGATATGGTTTTGTTGACAAAGGCAGCGTCAGACTCACAGCTTCGACACCATCCGATTTTAGATAGGGATATTCAGTTAATAGCTAATTGATTATTTGCCAGAGTCATAGATATTTT
>JBJEAY010000404.1:0-11048 GCA_051869575.1 Prevotella sp.
CCGATCTACGACACCAGATGGAACAAGGAGTACAAGAGCATCATAATGAGCTATCCTGAATTTGAGAATTACGTTAAGGATGCTTCGAAATCGGAATGGTACAAAGAAATATCTGACCCCAACGAGTTGTATTAATCCCCTATTTCTCAGAACATTTAATGCATAATTAAATAGATTGTGTTGGTTTGGCTGCACATGGGCTTTCGGGCTTGTGTGCAGCTTTACTTTTTCCTTTCTTGTACTGATATTGGTTGACACATGGATATGAACGATAAAAAGTGAAAAGATAAAAAAGAGTTAAAAAATAGAGGTTTGCTCACTATCTATTTGCATATAAAGAGAAATACGACTAACTTTGCACTCGCAATATTGCAAAATAATCAATGTATCGTAATCCTACATATAATAATCCACAAAAGAAATGGCAAACGACTTTCTTCCTCAACTGAGGAATATGCACCCGCTCGCACGCTCAACCGGAAAGAGACCGGATGTGAGCGACTTTCTCTTTGTACTCGTCCCCACAGACAACGGCATGACACTGAGAACCACCGACAAAAAGATGCGACCGACGGAACCCGACTACAGATACTACTCGGGAGAGAAAGCCCAACTATTGCGCTCTATCGACAAGATAAGGCAAGACCGTGCATTCGAAATATCATGGGACGAGGACTACGGTAATGACATACCGCTCGACAATTATCCCCACCTTATATATATGTTGACGAAATGTGACAATATCGTCAACGACAAAGGAAAGCCAATAGGCGTAAATCCCGAAATGACGGAAATAAGACTGCTGTTGCATGAGAACAAAGGGAAAATACGCCCCAGGATGACTATCGACGGCGAGGGGAAATTCGCGATGCTCAACGACTCGTATGCCTTGACCTTAGGCGAGGAGCCCACCATTAGATGTGTGGCATCGGTGGGAGACAACTACAGCCAACTGAACTACTTCAGCCAGCCGTTTGCCTCTGACATGATCGAACAATATCTCTCGGTGCTCTTCTCATACGTGGAGAACGTGAAAGTTGACTACGAGGGATATAACATCGAGATGAGCGAGACTCCGGCAGTGCCCGCTCCAGCTCTCTCATTTGAGAAAATCAATGCCGACAAGACCCTTTTCCTGAGAGTGGTGGAGAAGGTGAAAGGACTGCCCGTGGATTTCGTGCAGCAGTTTGATGTCAGTATGATTGCATCAATGGGCATTGACAAGACAATAAGAGTGAAAAGACTAACGCGCATTCCCATTGATGAATACGCCGCGGCACTGCGCAAGGAGATAATCAAGTATGCCCCCGACCGCCAATCGCAAAAGGAGGTGTATCTCGACGACAACCTATTTATCATTCCCGAGAATATCGCCGGTGCATTCTTGTTGCACGCACTTCCATCGCTGCTCAGGGAATACGAACTCATCGGGGCAGAGAAACTGCGCGAATACAAGGTGAAAGCGATGGCTCCGTCGCTCAACGTCAAACTCTCGTCGGGCATCGACTTCCTCGAAGGAGATGCCGAGGTGACTATCGGCGAAGACACATTCACGCTGCAACAACTGTTTGCACAATACAGCCAGAAGAAATACGTGGAACTGACCGACGGCAACCGTGCCATACTCGATGACTCGTATATGCGACGGCTGGAACGTATCTTCAAGCAGAAGAAAGGTAAGGACGGAAAGATTAAGGTGTCGTTCTTCGACCTGCCTGAGATTGAGGAACTTATCAACGCGCCACTCGAGGGCGAGACATTCAGGCATCATCGCGAGGTGTATGAGGGATTCAACAAACTGAGAGAGCAGAAACTCAAGGCCAAGAACCTCAACGCCCAACTGCGCCCCTATCAAGAGGAGGGAATAAAATGGATAAAATATCTGTATGACAACAATCTCTGCGGATGTCTTGCCGACGATATGGGATTGGGAAAGACGGTGCAGACCATCGGTATGCTCACCATGATATATCCCAAGGAAAAACAACCCACGCTGATTGTTATGCCCCGAAGCCTGCTCTTCAACTGGCAGAACGAACTGCAAAAATTTGCCCCAAAACTGAAATACTACGTATATTACGGCAATGACCGCGATATCAAGGAGGCGATGAAGCATCAGGTGATACTCACCACCTATGCCATCGTGCGCAACGACATCGAAGCCTACAGCAAGCAGTATTTCCACTACGTCATCCTCGACGAAAGCCAGAATATCAAGAACACGACGACGCTCACCACGCAAGCCGCCTTTGTGCTCAAGGCCGACCACCGACTCGCTCTGAGCGGCACGCCAGTGGAGAACAACCTAAGCGAACTCTACTCGCTGTTCCGTTTTCTCAACCCCACCATGTTCGGCACACTCGACGATTTCAATCGCCGATATGCCATCCCTATACAAAAGGACGACGACAAAGACACGCTTGCGGCATTGCGCAAGAAGATATTCCCCTTCATGCTCCGCCGACTGAAGAAGGACGTGCTCAACGACCTGCCCGACCGCATCGAGCAAACCCTGTATGTGGAGATGAACCAAGAACAACACGACTTCTACGAGCAACGACGATTGTATTACCTGCAACAGGTGAGACAGACCATAGCTGCCGAGGGTATCAACAAGTCGCAGTTTGTGATGTTTCAGGCTCTCAATGAGTTACGTCGCATAGCCTCTATCCCCGAAAGCCTCAGCGACGGACATATAAAGTCGCCAAAGCTCGACCTGCTGAGCGAGACATTGCTCGACGCCGTTGCCAACGGACACAAGACTGTGGTGTTCTTCAACTTCATCGCAGGTATCGAGCAAATGAGCGAGCGACTGGATGCCGAGGGTATCGACTACGCATGCATGACCGGTTCGACAAGAGACAGAAAGAGCGTGGTGGAAAGATTCCAAAACGACCCCCACTGCATGGTGATGCTCATGACCCTGAAGACAGGAGGCGTGGGACTCAACCTCACTGCCGCCGACACGGTGTTCATCTTCGAGCCTTGGTGGAACAAGGCTGCCGAGGAGCAGGCTATCAACCGCCTGCACCGATTCGGACAGAAGGCCAAGGTGCTCAGCTATTCCATCATCACCCAACAGACCATCGAGGAGAAAATCCAACTGCTGCAGCAGAAGAAGGCCGAACTGTTTGAAGGACTCATCGGCACTGACTCATCGTCATCCAAGCAACTCTCCGAGGAAGACATCAACTTCATCCTCGGATAATCCACTCATCCCAAAATAATTCAATCACGAAAAGTCATGTTAACAAAGATGCAAGATACATTGTTCGGAAATCTCGACCCAAGAGAGGAGATTGAACTGAATAAACCAGCTTTTGAAGAGGCAACACAGTTGGAAAAGACATTCACCAAGAAAACAGTTTCGGTACTGATGAACGAGGCGGAACCCTACAGAAAGCTCTGCCGCAAATATCTTTTCTACGTCATGGAGGGCAATAAAAAGGTGGTGCCTCCCATTGTCGAACTGATGATGACCAACAAGCAGAAGCTGAAGGCCGACTGGATAAAGCTGCTCGTGCTGATGAAATGCGAAGCCAACAGATGGTTGGTTGCCAAAACAATGCCCGAAGACCTCAAACCACTGATGCGACGCATGCTCGAAAAGCATTACCTGCCTGTCAAGGAGGCGGAAAATATATTGGGCAGGAAGATTCAGGCGGAAAACAGTTGGTCGTTCTTATACTGCAAAATCATTCCCGAACTCCAATTATGGGTCTCCACTACGCCAGGATATTACGTGGAAAAGAAAAAATTCAGCGAAAGCCGTACGCACATCGCTTATCTCATGCCTGCATCATCCAACATATTCCATGACCTCATGCCAATCGTTTTTCCTGAAACCCAGGATATTAAGGTATTGGATGCCCTGCCCGATTCGGCTGCCAATCTAAAAACATATAATGCTGAGACAGAGATATTCGCGGCATTGCCCATACTCAACTCGCTCACCGATGCCGGCAAACTCAAAATGGGTGACAAGCGTATGCCCGTGGCTATGATAAAAAAGGCAGCCGCCACTATCTCATACCCCGAATTCTTTGTCAACACCGAGGTGCGTCCCGGAAATCTCGCCGCCACATTACTCATCAATGCCTTCGGCACTTATCGAAGAGATTTTTACAAGAGCAGCACCCCCGAACAAGAGATTCAGACGATAATCACTGCCATGTCTGACACAGAAGGATATAGCACATACATACTTCTGCCACATCTCGTAGGAATGAGGGCAAGGGACTTGGACTATTGCATGGCAGACAGTCTGATGAATATCATCATCGAAACTCTGAAGAAATACCACGACCGCAGTTGGATGGACTTCGATGTGTTCCACTTGCTCTGCAGGGGATTGGACAAAAACGCCGAATGGAATAGTTTGATTTTCGGTTATGACTTCCAGTATATGTCAATCAGGTCGAACATTACCGATCTCACCCTATGCCCCGACACTCTCATTTCCGACATCTCGCGCCCCTTCGTCAAGGCTACACTCTTCATGCTCGCCACATTGGGAGTGGTGTAGATAGCATATGACAGCAATCCTGAACTGTGTGAGCACTCCTACTTCGACGGACTTAAATACGTGCGACTCACTGCCTTGGGCAAATATCTGTTCGACATAACCGGGGATTATGAGCGCAAGGCGCAGGACAACCGCCAGTTCTTCGAAATCGACGACGACAGTCTCGTGGTGCGCTCGCTTGTTGACAACAACCCCTTTGTGCCCATCATAAGCAGTATAGCCACACAGATTTCTCCCAAGATGTTCAAGGTTACAGCCGAATCGTTTCTCAGCGAATGTGAAAAGAAGGCCGACATCGAGTCGAACATATCGCTCTTCCGTCAATACATCTGCGCCAAACCGTCGGCTACGTGGGAGACATTCTTCAAGTCGCTCATTTCCAAATGCTCGCCTCTTAAGGCTCCCGCCCAGAAATATTCCATGCTTCAGCTTCCGCCAAAGGACAAGGAACTGCAACGCATCTTTGCCACCGACCCCGAACTGCGCAAATACATCCTCAAGGCCGAGAAATACATCATCCTCATCGAACCGACATGCAAGCCAAAGGTGCAGGACATATTAAAACGCTACGGATATATCATATAATGCTGCCCCTGACTTTGCTCTTTTTGGCTTCGGAATAAGCAAATATAGTACGATTTTATCCAATTTATTCACTTTTAACATATATAATTAGGTGAGTATGAGGAATTTTTCGTAATTTTGCCCCATTAAGATAGATTATTATTATAAGTAACCGACTAAATGATTAGCAATATGAGAAAACAACTAATGACAGGAGTTGCAGCCGCAGCCATCTGCTTAGGGCTTACTAACTGCTCACGTTATGACTTCACCCCCATCTCCGAGGGTGAGCAAGCCTACGTAAACTACGAAAAAGCATTTACCGAGAAATTCGGCGAGCCCGCCCCCGACCAGACATGGGGATTCGGCAGTGCTGACGCTAATAATGGTGGTACTACTCGTGCTATGACAAGGACTGCCAGTCCCAATGCAAATATGTGGGCATCCGATTGGAATGTGCCCCAGCCACTGACAGATGCCCAGAAGGATATTGTAAGAAGATTCTTCCAGCAGAACAAAAATCCTCAGGGAGTTGCCATAGATTATACAAACTTCTTTGTGCAGGATGTTTATAAAGGCGGAACAAACACAACAGATGCCCTAACTACAGAAAAATATCAGGCAGCTAATGGCAGTGAAGTCGTAGGTAGCAACCAAATGGACAAACTGACTGCCGGCTCAGACAATGACCATATCAACAACTACAATAATGCTCAATGTTCAGAGAATAAATCAGTTTGGGGAGGAGAACTTACCAACCCCTATGACCAAAACTCTAAAGTATTCTATACTGACAAGATAATGCTGATGGAAAATTCGAAGACTGATTGCTTCGGATACTACAATTCATTAGGAAGTGCACAATACAACGACCAATATGTTATTATTTCCGGTAATACCATTATGGATTGGGCAAGGACTAATAACAAGGAACTTAATGGTGCTGATGTTTCGGATATGTTCTTCGTTGGTTTCGATTATGATGCACTTATTCAACAATACGAGGGGGGAGGTTCAAATGCAGTAAATACCAACCAATGGCTCGGGCATGAAGTTGCCCAAGGCACTGCTGGAGCAATAGAAGTAAATGGCAAATGGTATATCGAGGGCGGTGCAGACGGCTACTACTCAGATTGGATTGTACGCATAACTGAGGGTATCTTGAAAGGTAAAATAAGAATCATTGCCGAAGACTTGTCAGCAAGTGAGGGTAGTGACTTCGACTTCAATGATGTCGTATTCGATGTTCAGATGAATTGGCCTTCAGAAGGCAAGCACACCATTACTCTATTGGCAGCCGGAGGTACTCTGCCTCTGACTATTGCAGGAGAGGAAGTTCATGAAAAGTTTGGTGTGGCAACCAACAAGATGGTAAATACCGAGAGTTGGACAGAGCAAAAGGCTCCTGTGACATTCATAATCGAGGGCAATTATACTAATGCCAACGAGATTGAGGTGAGAGTGCAGAAGGGCAGCGATTGGCCATTGCTCACGGCTCCTACAGGTAAGGCTGCAAGCAAGATTGCGGTAAGCACTGACTACAAGTGGGTAAAGGAATTGCAGGACATAACCAATGCCTACTCAGACTTTGATACATACGTCACCACTGGCAACCCTGCAAAATGGTGGAAATCCAACAAAGACGACACGTATATTTACAACGCCCAATAATAGCATTACAATATTACATTACAATAAAAAATGAATCCCGAAAGGCGAAATGCCCTTCGGGATTCTTCGTTTTATGCTGCTTGAATGCGCAGCCACTGGGAGCGTGGGCGTCCGCTCAGATGTGAACTCCAGAGAATTTAGTCGTCAACCCTTCACCCTTCATAAATCACGCATAACAAACTATAAATCAAAAAGTTAACGTTATGAAGGGTTGGCTCAACCCTTCATAACCCTTCATAACCCTTCATACATAATATAGCTCACGCAAATAATCAACAAAGAATCGGCTAAAGCATAGTTTTACGTGAGCTAAAGTACGGCTTTAGGTGAACTAAAGCTATGCTTGAGAAAGACTAAAGCTATGTCCGAGAGCTCTGTCAAGTAATGACAGGAAATCTGCCAAAGAGACGACAGAGGACTGCCATCCTCGTGACAGAGCAAAGGGAGACGGATGGAAGTGGCATTAGAGATAGGAGCATGTGGCAATAATGAAGGGTGGATGAAGGGTTATGAAGGGTTGAGCCAACCCTTCATAGCAGCAACACATTGATTATTAAAACTTTACAGCCGATTTATGAAGAGTGAAGGGTTAACGCATAAATTCTTCGGCGCTGAAACCATCGACCGACATAAATTGATATAAATTTGTATCAAAATCGTAATAATTTGTCTATTTCATCTATTTTTTTTAAAATTTTCCACCTTATATATAAAAAATATTTTGTATCTTTGCACCGTAAAAAACGAGTAAAACCGAAAAAACGTATATAATAATAACTAATTAAATTATGAAAAAGTTCGTTAGAAGCAGCTCAATGGTTGCCATGGCAGCCACAGCTATCCTTATGTGTTCTTGCTCAAAGAACTTTGATTTCTACGACCCAGCACAAAACGTCGCCGACGAATATGCTAAGGGTTGGCAGGAGGCTTTTGGAGACATCGACTCCAACCAAGATTGGAACTTGGCCACTCAGAAGACAGTCAACATCACTGTTGACGGAACTAAGACCGTGCAAATCCTAACTGGCAATCCCTATCTCAACGAAGGCAAATTGGCTGGCGAGTTTACTGTAAACAACCAACTATCTGCAAAAGTTGACCTGACCAAGGACACAGAGGTCATCTATGCCGTGCAGAGAAACGAGAATGGCAAGAAGGACGTAAAGACCACTTATATCAGCGAGGACGGCACATTCAACGTTGACTTCACCGCCAACGCTTCGGCTACAAGAGCTGCGACAAGAGCTGGCAGCAGAACTGCAACGGAACTTAGCGTAACAAGAAACAACTTCCTTGAACTCGTAATGTACTATGCCTCTGAGGAATGGAACATCTGGGACTTCAATAACATTGTCAATGACTATATGACCAACAGCGGAACAAGACAGAAGATTGCCTTCAACTCATGGGGCGACAAGTATTTCGATGCCTCAGATGGAAGTGTATCAAACTCTACCGTATATGTTGACAAGACATTGAAGGATGCTGTCAATAGCATAATCCCTGAGAATCAGAAGTCAAGCTACTACAACACCATCATTCAGGATGTAGATCTCGTAGTATCCGAAACAGGTCCAGTGACACTCACTCTCCTTAGCGCAACTACCTCAAATCAGGCAGCAATCGGATATTATATCTATACCGACAAGACTGTCAACAATGAGGCTGTAACTGCTCCATCAAACTATCCAACAAAGGATTTCCTTATTAATGGAGGTTACAATAGTGAGTGGAACAAATACTACACATACGTTGCATCTACGAGAGTAGTGACTGACCAGCAAAAGCTTGCTGACAAGATGATTATTATCCCTAATGTGCAAAATATCAAGCCATCAGACATCTACTGGGGAGAGCAGACGGGCGGCAGCAATTGCAAGCAGGTGAAGCTATTGTATAAGGATCCTACAACAGGCGAATATTCAGAGGACTTCCCTAAAGGAACAAAGATTGCGTTCTTCGTTGTGCCTAATGCCAACGCTTCAAGCACAAGCATTGACGCAAGCAGGACGGTGTTCTCATTCGCCGATATGAACGTGGATGCACATAAGTCGAAGTTGGACAGCTATTACTATAGCAATTTCAGCAATGACACCTATAGTTCATCTCACGCTGCCACATTCAAGGTGCAGGATAAGATTATAATCGGATTTGAGGATGCTGGTTCATATTCAAGTCAGGACTTCGACTACAACGACTGCGTGTTCGTGCTTGACGGAAACTTTGAAGAGGAAATCATTCCCGACCCAATTCCTGAGGAAGACCCCGAGGAAAACTCTTGGATTATCGCCTGCGAGGACCTCGGCGACACTGATGACTACGACTTCAACGACGTTGTCTTCAAGGTGACACATGTTTCTGGAGAAGAAACAGCCACTGTCACTCCGTTGGCTGCAGGTGGTGTATTGGAAACTTGGATCACACATAACAGCTCAGACGAGTATATCGGCGAGACCCACCAGCTTCTCGGTGCACAGGCATCAAGCACTGGCAATTATCCAATGATCAACACCTCGAAGATCACTGCTACAGGCACACCAAGGACAGTGAATGTTGGTGCCGACTTCTCGATAGCTGAAAACATGGGTGGCTTCGGCATCATAGTGAAGGCAAAAAGCGGAGACACTAACGCAACTGTTATCACCGCTCCCACCGCAGGAACTGCCCCGCAGATGATTTGCGTGCCAGACACATGGGCATGGCCTACAGAGCGTACAAAGATTCAGGATGCTTATCCCGACTTCGCCAACTGGAGCGCCAACAGCAATAACATCGAATGGTATAAGAACGCAAATACCAGCTTGGTTATCGGCGGCAGTGCCGAATAAGAAATCGTTTAGTCAGAAATAATAATCTATAATTTTTAACAAAAACGCAACCTTACGCGAGATGCGATATAGGTTGCGTTTTATTTTTATAGCTTTATCGGGGAAACAAGTCAAGGATAAACCACCTCGGAGTCTTGTGGCTTGTTATACCAATCCTTATTGGAATTTCGGTTTTGAGCCCATGATGAGAATCCGAGATAAGCTCCACCAATCACATTACCCTTTGCCTTGCCGATTGACAATCCCTCAATAGGATACTTGAATTCTCCGGGAATGAGCAATGCCCAAGGATAATTGGAGCCATAAGGACTGCTTCCGTCGGATTTTAAGGCTGCCCATTCATCTATCACCTCGGCAGTCTTGTAGGGTATGGTGTGAACCTCAAACACTCCTGCGTTATATTCCTCAAGGATAAAGAGGTCGATGTCGGAGACGGAGAAGTTATTGAATAATGTGGCGTCATTCACGGCAAACTTGAAGGTCTGCGATTTTGCGGTTACAGCCTTGCCCCTCAGGTCTTCCTCGTCAGTGACAGTGTTATAGTAATTACGCTCGGGCAATGCTGCCATAGTCACTCCGCCGCTGATGAAATAATGTGCATCATTGAACACTGGAATCACGAGGTCGGTGGAATTGCGCATAGTGAGAAACTCATTGCTGTCGCCAAACTTAGGCAGCATGTCCTGGTCGCCATATTGCGTGAAGAAATAATGCTTCGCCCCTGCCCTCTCGTATGTGGTGCCCACAACATCCTTGGCACTCACGTCGGCAAGCCTCATGGCGGCAGCCAATCTGCTGCCTGAGCCGACAGCCCTAACCTCGATTCCGACAGTCAGATAGCGCACGCCATTCTCCATCGTTTTATTCAAGGTCACACCCATCACCACATCATTGAAATCATAGTCACCCGGCTGGGGGAAATTTTCCTCAAAACAGAAAGTGTAGGTCTGGGAAACATCCATGGATTCGGATTCGTTGGAGATGATATCTTCGGCAGAGGTCGCTTCGGAGAACACCACATCATTGAGTGAGGTGGTGACATTCACCTCCCTGATTCGGCGTTGTCCCTTGTCGTCAACAAGCGACACATATATCTTGTCAACAACCGAGGGAGCTGTGACGCGGATGTCGTAGGTCTGGTTTCCATCGACATAACATGTGTTGAGCAGTCTCGTCGAGAGGTACTTTGGATTACCCGAATAGAACTTCAGCGTGTAGGCGCCTTCATAGCCTATTCCTACCCTGAACGGGTATTTATAGGTTGTTGACCAGTCGTGCAGGGGGTCGATGTTCTGCACGGGGAATGCATTGGTCACAAACTCGTTGTAGTCATTCTCGTCGAAGAGATTGGCCTCCTTGCACGAGGTGACTGCCACCATAACGGAGGCGAAGCCGACAATTAGGGATGTCTTAGTTTTCATCATAATATGATATTGTTTTTATGTGTATATACATTAATT
>JBJEAY010000405.1:0-2001 GCA_051869575.1 Prevotella sp.
TATCGAGTGCCTGATGCTCGACTATGTGATGTACTATCAGCGGCAGTCGGTGCAGTTTCTCATCTTCTCCAAGAAATACCAGGAGATTGCCCATGCTATTGCAAGCACTACCGAACATACAATGACAATCCTCGATGGACACGGCTATTGGACAGGCAAACCCACCAAGGTTATCTGTCTGCTGGCAAAGAAGCGCGAGAGTCTTCAGATATTCCGCCTCATCAAGACCATAGACCCCAATGCCTTTGTCAGTCAGAGTGCCGCCATCGGAGTATATGGCGAAGGATTCGACCCCATAAAAGTGAAAGTAAAGAAGAAAGAAAAATGAAAATAGTGTTTGCAACTAACAACAAGCATAAGCTTGACGAGATAAGAGACATACTCGGTCCGTCGTTTGAGGTATTGTCACTGAACGATTTGGGATGTCATGACGATATTCCCGAGACAGGCTCTACATTGGAGGAGAACGCCCTTCAGAAGGCGCAGTATATCTATGACAAATACCACTGCAACGTATTTGCCGACGACACCGGTCTTGAGGTGGAAGCACTTGGAGGCGAACCGGGGGTATATAGCGCAAGATATGCCGCCATCAAAAACCCTAACGCCCAAAGTCACGACTCAGAGGCAAACATGGCCACCCTACTAAAAGAATTAGAAGGAAAAGCCAACCGCAAAGCCCGCTTCCGCACTGTAATCTCCCTCATCCTTACATCCCACACCGGGGGGCAGGGGGGCCGTGCTGTGAATGGCAGCTCCTCTTTACTCTTCTCCGGCACAGTAGAAGGTGAAATCATCCGTGAGCGCAGAGGAGGCGAAGGCTTCGGATACGACCCCATCTT
The DNA here is from genome assembly GCA_051869575.1 of Prevotella sp. GTDB lineage: Bacteria > Bacteroidota > Bacteroidia > Bacteroidales > Bacteroidaceae > Prevotella. Next base: position 843 of record JBJEAY010000405.1, read on the forward strand.
CCAGCCTAAGGACTATGACAAAACATTTGCCGAATTAGGCAATGACATAAAAAACAAAATAAGCCACCGAGCCCGTGCCGTAGCCCAGCTTGCCGCCCACCTAAAAAAAACAGAGTAACAGTCCCCGTGCTCGTGGTGTCAGCCGCGAGTTTAAAACAAAAATCAAAATGAAAAAAGCCCTCATAGCCCTAATAACCCTTGCAGCAATATCACTGCAATGCCCAGCCGCCATAGGCGACTGGCGAATATATATGGCCTATAGCGAGCCCCAACAGATACAAGATACAGGCAACTATCTCTTCGTGCAGGCCTCCAACTCGCTCTATCTATATAACAAGAACGACCAAAGCATACAAACCTTCGACAAGACTACTGGCATGAGTGATGTCGTTGTCACCAACATATCATGGAACCAGCAAGCCAAACGACTTGTCATCGTATATGACAACTCGAACATCGACCTAATGGATCTCAATGGTAACATTGTCAACATCCCCGACCTATACAACAAGACCATGTCGGTAGATAAAACCGTCAACAGCATCACACAAAGCGGAAAATATGCATACCTCGCCACCAATTTCGGAGGTGTGAAGCTCGACGTATCCAAGGCAGAAATAGCCGAGTCATATATCCTTGATTTCGGTAGTCGTATCATACGCGAGGGCACAACCGACTTATATCTCCGCTCGATGGACTGGAAGGTATATAAATGTTCCAAGAGCTCAAATGCCCAGGACAAGGCCAATTGGCAGGAAACAAAATCATGGCCAGGCATTTCACTCGACATCGACAATTCAGCTTATGACAATAATATCGAACTGGTGAAGACCCTAAATCCCGATTCCCCGAAATACAACTATTTCGGATTTCTCAAGCTGCATGACAATAAACTCTATACTTGTAATGGCGGAATGTGGGATTCCTATAAACCTGCGTCAATACAGGTTTATGATATAGACAATAATGAATGGACAGTATATAATAACGAAGGAATAGGGGAAAAATATGGTTTTCGCCATGAGGATATTCTGACATTGGATATTGACCCAAGAGACTCGAAGCGCGTTATGGCAGGATCACATTCTGGATTGTTTGAGTTTTATGATGGTGAACTCGTTAATTACTACAATTATGAAAATAGTCCTATATATTTTGT
>JBJEAY010000406.1:0-1996 GCA_051869575.1 Prevotella sp.
GGGAGGTTGTCCTTTGCCTAAGTATAGAACTCGTACAATAAAACTCGAAACGGGGCTGCTAACCGATGAAGTTGAGCAGCACGTCCTCCTTGGCACGATGGTATTTGAAGAACCCCATGCGGGAGTGAAGGGCGAGGTCGTTGATGACCTCACCGGACATGAACTCCAAATCGGCATATATAGTCACCATGATGTGCTCAACCATTCCCGAGGAATTGGTGGAAGCATTCATTTTGAACATTCGTCCGAATGCAGGGTTGGAATAGGCGCAGCAGCTGCGTCCGAACTCCGTGTCAGAGCTTGGTATGTGGACATAGAGCAGTACAAGTTCCATCCCTTCGTCAAACATATCAGCCACCTGGTCTAATGAAAGTGGCGTGGGCAGCTTGAAGTCCAGGAGAGCGTAGTCGCCGTATATCTGTGGCTGTGACACTTGGTTCCTGTCCAGAAGTTCCGGCATCTGAAGAGGAAAGATTGCCATAAAGTCATTAATCAATAAATTCAGCATAGTTATCTACAGTTTTGTACAGTATAATTTTAGTATGATGTTCGGAATATCAGCCATCCGCTGTTTGTCGAACTGTTTCGACTTGTGCAAGCGATCCATCACCTTGGGGATGTCATTGGCTATGGCATACAGCTGTTGTATCTCCTTGTCGGTAAGCAATGTGACGGCGAGATTATCCAAGTACATGAATGGTTTGATGAGCATGAGCATATAGGCAGTATCAAACTCGATTTGGCTATTCCTGCCGCTTTTTATCTCATTGAGTGCCGTTTGGGTGTTGAGGAGAAGGCGGTGGTTTGTACGCATGGTAAGATATACCAGTGTCGTGTCGCTTGGCAATATCCCTCTATCAGCGGCGCGGATAATCTGTCGGCAACATCTGCCGGTCTTGGCCGTTATATCACGCATATCCTCACCCACCATTTCGGAATAGAAATGGAGGAAAGAGCGGTAGTGTATTTCCTCGTTTCGGAAGAACAGGAACAAGTCTTCGTCATTGCGGAATCCCTGTTTCAGAGTCTTGTCAAGAAACAGGCTGTAGCGTTTGAGCACCTGTTTCTTACCATCTTTTATTTGAATGGGAAGACTGTCCAAGGAGGCGAAGAACGAGGTGGCTCGTCTTGCTATTCCTTTCAGTTCGGCATCATCAGAATACGAGGATGCGTGCTTTTTGATATAGAGTACGTCATGGAAACTGCGCTGTTTAGACGTGGCAAGCCTACAGAACTCGCCACGGATAGAATCTCCAAGCATGTGATAGATGCCAAGATTGGTAGGATGGTGACGATTGACCGTGTCACGCACGAGGCACGACTTGACGGAATCGTCAAGAGTGCGCCAGGACTTGATGGACTGCACCAGTTGCTGGGCGGTGGCACCGTCTTGCTTGCGCAATCCTTGCAGGAAAGCCTTGTATTCGTTGATGGCTTCCTCGGAAGTGGTGAACGACATACTGCCATTGCCGTCTGAGCAGGATATAAGCAACAAAGCGGCAAATACTGTGGCAAGAGGTATGGCAAGTTTTATTTTAGGCAACGTGTACGATGCCGAATATCCTCTTGTTTTCTTTTTATTGGACATAGTCCGTTTTTGACAAATTACAATCATTATAAATCCGATTATTATTTATTTATAAAATTATATTATTAGTTTTTTCGGTGCAAAGTTAGTTAATAATTATCGTATTACGACATGTTTTGCCAAAAGTTTAATCATGTTTATGATTCGTACATCATAGTCCGATTATTTACTTTAGTCCATTGGTAATTAAACAAGTCAGTTTATCTTGTTATATACGATTTTTTAGGAAAATCGCATCTTTTCTCAATAAAAAATCGTACCTTTGCACCGAAATGTCAGATACACATGAATAATGATATGGCAAAAGTAGGTTACATCTTTATCGCCACAAATGGCGATGACTATAAAGAAGACAGGGAGTGGATGCAGCAGTACGGCTGTGTCAAGGTGGTTGAGGAGCAGGCTGAC
>JBJEAY010000407.1:0-1994 GCA_051869575.1 Prevotella sp.
GAAGCATGTTGACGCAATGCTCGTAATCAACAATGAGCGATTGCGCGAGATATATCCCAATCTTACGGTTCTTGATGCCTTTGGCAAAGCTGATGACACGTTGAGCGTTGCAGCAAAGAGTATCGCGGAGATTATCACTGTGCACGGTCTTATCAACCTTGACTTCAATGATGTGAAGACCGTACTCAAGGATGGTGGAGTGGCAATTATGTCAACAGGATATGGCGAGGGCGAAGGACGTGTGAAGAAGGCTATCGACGATGCCCTCAACTCACCTCTGCTCAACGACAACGACGTGTTCAACTCCAAGAAGATTCTTCTCTCCATCTCGTTCTGCGGTCAGAAGGACGGTAAGGACAGCTTGATGATGGAGGAGATGAACGATGTCAACGACTTCATGGCAAAATTCGGTGACTTCGAAATCAAGTGGGGACTTGCCACCGACCCCGAATTGGGCAAGAAGGTGAAGGTGACCATCCTTGCCACTGGTTTCGGCATAGAGAACATCGACATTATGCATGGACATGCACGTCGTCACACCCAGGAAGAGGCAAAACGCATCGCCGAGGAGCAGGAGAAAGAAGCAGAGCGTCAGGAGCGTCGCCAGCGCTACTATGGCAATGAGGGCAACAACCTCAAATACAAGCGTCCAGCTCACATCTATCTCTTCCATGCCGAGGATCTCGACAATGACAATGTAATCGCCAAGGTAGAGACATCGCCCACATACAAGCGTACAAAGGAGATACTCGAAAGTATCCACAACCAGAGTGTGGGAGTGGAGCAGAAGGAGGATAACTCAAGTGACGAAAAACAAGGTGACGCAATACAAGGAACAATTAAATTCGCATAATTATTATGGAACTATTTGAAAAGGTTAGTAAGGACATCGTTGCGGCTATGAAAGCCAAGGACAAGGTGACCTTGGAGGCTCTGCGCAACATCAAGAAAGTGTTTATTGAAGCAAAGACAGCACCGGGAGCCAACGACACTCTCGATGACGCTGCAGCACTCAAGATACTGCAGAAACTCGCAAAGCAAGGGCATGATTCTGCCGATTTATACACACAGCAAAACCGCCCCGACCTTGCAGAGGCTGAGATGGCACAGGTGAAGGTGATAGAAAGCTATCTGCCCAAGGCATTGTCGGCTGAGGAGATTGAGGCTGCCGTAAAGGAGATTATCGCTCAGACTGGCGCTACAAGCATCAAGGAGATGGGCAAGGTGATGGGTGTTGCCAGCAAGCAACTTGCGGGCAAAGCCGACGGAAAGGCCATCTCGGATGTAGTGAAGAAGCTCTTGGCTTAAAGTATTTTTTAGTTAAGGGAGTTAAAGGAGTTGAAAGGAGTTAAAGACGTATGTTTTGACTATGAGAAATAGGACGAACAGACTATTGTCTTTAACTCCCTGAACTCCTTTAACTCCCTGAACTCCCCAAATGATCTAAACTCCTCAAGTTAGAATTTCTTCAACAGGAAATTGAAATTTATTCTCATATAAACGCCGAGGGCCCAGCTCACGGCGTTTTCTTTTATATTATTGAATACGTCGCCATGTATGCCCCATGCAAATCCCTTGCCGAGGCATTGCGAATATCCCAAGTGGGCATTTATCATCTTTGGTTTGTCGAGCAGATACGACTTGTCTTCTATTCCCATTGCTCCATATAGGGGATTGCCCAATATACTTATAAAATCCTTGCACCACCAGTATTCTCCGCTGATGTCAAATTTCCATAGTCGCATCGAGGCTGTTCCAAGGAATCCGTGACCCTTGTCAAAGGGGAGCATGTCGCCAGCCACTTGTTTGTAATATACTCCGCAAGCCTCAAGGTTTATCCAAGGCACGATAGTGTTGCGTGTGTTGAACGTGAGACCCACACCAGCTGCTGCATTCATCCATGTCTTCACCTGTCGTTCTTCGGCTTCGGTGTTGATTTCACCTCCACGATGTTGGAATATCGATTGCACGGGGAAATACATGTGCAGGGGAGC
>JBJEAY010000408.1:0-1230 GCA_051869575.1 Prevotella sp.
GTTAAGTATATTAAAATAAGGAATAAAGAAATGGAAAAATTGATTATTGCAGGCAAGGAATTTAATTCGCGCCTGTTTCTCGGAACGGGAAAATTCAGTTGCAACGACCTCATGGCAAAGGCCATCGAGGCATCTGAAACAGAGATGGTGACTATGGCGATGAAGCGCATAGAACTCGGCAACGACGATGACGACATGATGAAGCATATCGCCAAACCAGGAATACAACTGCTGCCCAACACGTCGGGCACACGCAATGCCGAGGAGGCAGTGTTTGCCGCAAAGATGGCACGCGAGGCATTTGGTACCAACTGGCTTAAACTTGAGATACACCCCGACCCACGCTATCTGCTGCCCGACCCCGTGGAGACACTCAAAGCCACTGAGGAGCTGGTGAAGGAGGGATTCGTGGTGCTGCCCTATTGCCAAGCCGACCCCGTGTTGTGCAAGCGATTGGCCGAGGCGGGTGCCGCCACGGTGATGCCACTTGCTGCCCCTATCGGTACAAACAAGGGACTGCGCACGATAGACTTCCTCAACATCATCATCGAGGAGGCAACGGTGCCCGTTGTTGTGGATGCCGGAATAGGTGCACCGAGCGACGCCGCCAAGGCTATGGAGATTGGTGCCGACGCATGCTTGGTGAACACAGCCATATCAGTGGCTGGCGACCCAGTGGCAATGGCGCGGGCATTCAAGAAGGCTGTGGAGTGCGGACGCGAGGCTTATGAGGCAGGGCTTGCGGTGCAGCATGCCGACATGACTGCTGAGGCGAGCTCTCCACTGACGGCGTTTCTTAATTAAGTTTTATAGACCACAGATTAGCACAGATTGACACAGATTTTGAGCCTTCGGCTCGGATTGGGATTGATGATTGATTACTGATTATTGATTATTGATTATTGATTACTGATTATCTGTGAAAATCATAATATCTTTAGATATTAAAAAAAATCTGTGTTAATCTGTGATAATCTGTGGATGAAAATATTAAGAGTGATATGAAGATAAAGATTAACAATAAGGAAGTGGAGACAGCGGCAAAGACCGTTGCCGAATTGGCAGCTGAGCAGAAGCTGCCCGAGAAGGGGGTGGCTATTGCCATCAGCAATAACATGATGCCCCGCACCGAGTGGAGCAACCGACTCTTGAACGAGGGTGACGACATAGTCATTCTCAAGGCATTCTGTGGGGGGTGAGTCCTGCGGGGGACCCGCAGGAAATTAAAAA
>JBJEAY010000408.1:1330-10990 GCA_051869575.1 Prevotella sp.
ATTAAAGAATTAAAAAATTAAAGAATTAAAAAATTAAAGAATTAAAAAATTAAAGAATTAAAAAATTAAAGTGCGATGACGAAATTAAAGAAACGAAGTGCGACGAAGTCAATTAAAGAAGAGCAGTGCGAAACTTTAATTCTTTAATACTTTAATTCTTTAATTTCATTTTTGAAAAAAATGATAACATGTTTTACGACGAAATACAGAAATATGACTGGGACGAGACAACCCGGCAAATAATGGCGAAGACGGATGCCGACGTGCGCCGTGCCCTCGCCAAGCAACATCTGAATATCGACGACTTCATGGCATTAGTGTCACCTGCCGCCGACAAGTATCTTGAACAGATGGCACGCCTGAGCCGCCATATCACGCGCGAGCGATTTGGCAACACCATCAATATGTTCATACCTATATATATAGCCAACTCATGCTCCAACTCGTGCGTGTATTGCGGCTTCCACGTGCAAAACCCGATGAAGCGCACAATACTCACCGAGGAGGAGATAGTGAGGGAATACGAGGCTATAAAGAAGTTGGGACCGTTTGACAACCTGCTCGTACTGACAGGCGAGAACAAGGTGCTGACGGGAGTGAAATACATAGCCAAAGCCCTCGACTTGGCAAAGCCTTACTTCAACAACCTGCAGATAGAGGTGATGCCGTTGGCGGCAGAGGAATATGCCGAATTGCGTGAGCACGGACTCAACGGGGTTATTTGCTTCCAGGAGACATACAACGAAAAGCGATACAAGGTGTATCATCCGCGTGGACCGAAGTCTGACTACAAATGGCGTCTCAACGGCTACGACCGTATGGGACAAGCCGGAGTGCACAAAATCGGTATGGGAGCCCTCATCGGACTTGAGGACTGGCGCACCGAGGTGGTGATGCTGGCACGCCATCTGCGCTATCTCGAAAAGACATACTGGCGCACGCAATACTCGGTGAACTTCCCGAGAATGAGAGTTGCCGAGAACGGAGGTTTCCAACCCAATGTCGAGATGAGCGACCGCGAACTGGCTCAGGTGACATTCGCAATGCGTATCTTCGACCACGACGTGGATATATCATATTCCACACGCGAGACCGCCGATGTGCGCAACAATATGGCGACCCTCGGAGTGACCACCATGAGTGCTGAGAGCCACACCGACCCCGGAGGCTACTGCTGTCATCCCGACTCTCTGGCGCAGTTTGACGTGAGCGACACCCGCACTGCCAAGCAGGTGGATGCCGACTTGAGAGCCATAGGCATGGAACCCGTGTGGAAGAACTGGGACAGAAGCTTTGATGGAATTAGGAATTAGGAATTAGGAATTAGGAATGGCTGCGCATAGATATATCGCTACAGTGACGATTGCGGGCAGTGACTCTTGTGGAGGAGCCGGCATACAGGCGGACATCAAGACGATGTCGGCACTGGGATGCTACGCCGCATCGGTAATCACTGCCGTGACGGTGCAGAACACCATGGGAGTGAGTGCCGTGCACGCCGTGCCGCCGGAGATAGTGGCAGGACAGATAAGGGCGGTGATGGACGACATACGTCCACAGGCAGTGAAGGTGGGGATGGTGAACGACATCAATACCATCAAGACCATTGCCGACACACTCGCCGAATACGACATAGAGCATCTCGTGGTTGACCCCGTGATGGTGGCGACAAGCGGGTCGCGCCTTATGCAGGACGATGCCGTGGGTGTGTTCACCGACAGACTGATGCCCCTTGCCACCCTGCTCACCCCCAACGTGCCCGAGGCAGAGGTGCTGTCGGGTATCTCTATCAACGACAAAAGTTCGATGGACAATGCCGCGCGCATAATCCAAGACAAGGGCTGCAAGGCGCTGCTGATAAAGGGTGGACACATCGAGGGACGCAAGATAGACAGGCTCTACACGGCTATGGGCAGGGAGCGCGAATATGAAGCCGCCAACGTGGCAACACGCAACACCCACGGAACGGGATGCACACTCTCGTCGGCGATCACCTCATATCTCGCCATGGGCTATGCCATCGGCGAAGCCATAGCCGCAGCCAAGGAATGGCTCACGGGCGCACTCATCGCCGGAGCCAACGTGGAAATAGGCTGTGGACACGGACCGGTGAATCATTTTTATAACCCTCAAAAAACAATAATAAAGACAAAATGAGAGCTATACAATTCATAACCCACACCACCGACTCCATCGGCTATGTAGAAGGAGCGAGGATGGCCCTTGAGGGTGGATGCAAATGGGTGCAACTGAGAATGAAGGACGCCACCGACGACGAGGTGCGCAAGGCAGCAGCCGAGATACAACCACTGTGCAAGGAGCACGAGGCTGTGTTCCTGTTGGACGACCGCGTGGAACTTGCCAAGGAACTGCATGCCGACGGTGTGCACTTAGGCAAGAACGACATGCCAGTGGATGAGGCCCGACGCATATTGGGCGAGGAATACATCATCGGCGGCACTGCCAACACCTTTGACGACATCGAGCGACTGGCACGCCAAGGAGCCGACTACATCGGGTGCGGTCCGTTCCGCTTTACAACAACGAAGAAGAATCTCGCCCCGATACTCGGCATCGAAGGTTATCGCGAAATAATCGAAAAGATGAGCAAGGCAGGCATCGACCTCCCCGTAGTGGCAATCGGCGGCATTACTGCCGACGACATCGATGCGATACTCGCCACGGGAGTGAGGGGAATAGCCGTGAGCGGCACGGTGCTGAACGCCGATGACCCGGTGGAAATGATGAGGTCTTTATTGTCGCCGAGCGACAATAAAAAATTAAACTTTTGCAAGAAGGGGTAGTTAAAGGAGTTAAGGAAGTTAAAGGAGAAGTTTCCTTGAGCGAAGCGAAAAAAAGACGTATGTTTTTCCCCTGAGAACTTCCCAAATGGACGAAAAGACTATTGTCTTTAACTCCTTTAAACTCCTTTAACTCCTTGAACTCCTTAAGCTGAGCCTATGCGAAACTTAAATAAAAAATAAATGATATGAACAACAACATCAAAATCACCTATCCAAGTTCGGAGAAAATCTACATGAACGGAGAGATATATCCCGAACTGAGAGTGGGAATGAGACGAGTGAACCTCACCCCCACCGTGACTATTGAGAAAGGCGAGAAGCGCATGGAAGAGAATGCGCCCGTCTATGTGTATGACACAAGCGGTCCGTACAGTGACCCCAAGGTGGAAATCAACCTGGAGAAGGGACTGCCCAAACTGCGCAAGCCGTGGATTGACTCGCGCAAGGAGGGAGAGACACAGATGGCTCTTGCCAAGCGCGGAGTGATCACCCAGGAGATGGAATACGTGGCGATACGCGAGAACATGAACTGCAAGGAACTTGGTATCGACACGCATATCACTCCCGAGTTTGTGCGCGAGCAGGTGGCAGCCGGCCGTGCCGTAATCCCCGCCAACATCAACCATCCCGAGGCAGAGCCGATGATTATCGGTACGGATTTCCTCGTGAAGATCAACACCAACATCGGCAACTCCCACCTCAACTCGAGTATCGACGAGGAGGTGGAGAAGGCAGTGTGGAGCTGCAAATGGGGAGGCGACACCCTGATGGACCTCTCAACAGGCAAGAACATCCACGAGACACGCGAGTGGATTCTGCGCAACTGTCCAGTGCCCGTGGGCACAGTGCCAATGTATCAGGCATTCGAGAAAGTGAACGGCAAGGCAGAAGACCTGACATGGGAGATATTCCGTGACACACTCATCGAGCAGTGCGAACAGGGAGTTGACTACTTCACCATCCACTGTGGCATACGCCTGAAGAACGTGCCCCTGTCGCAAGGTCGCCTGACGGGAATGGTGAGCCGTGGCGGAAGTATCATCTCCAAGTGGTGTATGGTGCATCAGCAGGAGAGTTTCCTCTACGAGCACTTTGACGACATCTGCGACATCTGCGCAAAATATGACGTTGCCATATCCCTTGGCGACGGCTTGCGCCCCGGTTCGACCTACGACGCTAACGACGCGGCACAGTTTGCCGAACTCGACACGATGGGCGAACTCGTTGAGAGGGCATGGGCAAAGAACGTGCAGGCATTCATCGAGGGACCGGGTCATGTGCCCATGCAGAAGATACGTGCAAATATGGACAGACAGATAGAGAAGTGCCACGGTGCACCATTCTATACACTCGGTCCGCTTGTCACCGACATCGCCCCTGCCTACGACCATATCACGAGTGCCATCGGTGCTGCGATGATAGGATGGTATGGCACGGCAATGCTCTGCTATGTCACTCCCAAGGAGCACCTTGCCCTGCCCAACAAGGACGATGTGCGCGAGGGTGTGGTGACATACAAGATAGCCGCCCATGCAGCCGACATAGCCAAGGGACATCCCGGAGCCACGGTGCGCGACAATGCCCTGTCGAAGGCAAGATATGAGTTTAGGTGGAAAGACCAATTCAATCTCTCGCTCGACCCCGAGAAGGCACTTGAATACTACAAGACGTCGAACAAGACCGAGGGCGAGTTTTGCACCATGTGCGGTCCGAATTTCTGTGCGGCACGTATCAGTCACTCACTGAAAGACTGCGAGAAATGAGAATCATAGTAATCACCTCGCCGGAGTTTATCCCCGGCGAGGTTTCTCTTATCAACACCCTGATGGAAGGCGGAGTGTGGCGCCTGCATATCCGCAAACCGCAAGCATCGTTGGAGGAGGTGAGGCAACTGATAGAAGGCATCGACCGAAGATGGTATCCCCAACTGTCACTGCACGACCATCATGCCCTTGCCATGGAAAATGGTTGCGGCATACATCTGAATGCACGCCACCCGTTGGCTCCTGAATGTTGGCAGGGCACCGTGTCGGCCTCATGTCATTCAATCGAAGAGGTGGAGGAAAGAAAAAAGACGTGTGATTATGTATTTATGAGTCCGATATTCAACAGTATATCCAAACAAGGATATGCCGCAGCCTTCAGCGAAGACCAAATTCGCGAAGCCTCGCTTAGGGGAATCATCGACCAGAGGGTGATAGCCCTTGGAGGCATCACCCCAAAACGTTTGCCGGAAATAGAGCATTGGGGATTCGGAGGTGCCGCCTTTTTAGGGCATGTATGGAGTCAAGCCCGGGGCAAATTATTTGCCACTGACCTTGACACCATTTTCGACGGGAATCTCAAACCAGAACAATGAGCCTTCGCCCGGTTCGCTCTCCACTCCTATGATACCGCTAAGGCAAGTGACAATCTCCTTGCTTATCTGCAATCCAAGTCCTGTGCCCTGGACAAAGGAATTGAGTTTGACGAAACGCTCGAAGATCTTAGCCTTCTTATCCTCGGGAATACCAATGCCAGTGTCCTCGACAAAGAAACGTATGCGGTCGGGGGTGGTGAAGTGATAACCGATTATGATATGTCCCTTGTCGGTGAACTTGGAAGCATTCGAGGCAAAGTTGATGAGCACCTGCTTGATGCGGTTGGGGTCGCTCTTGATGTGGCAGTCCTGTCGGGGGCAATCCACGATAACCTTCACACCCTCCTTCACCTTCATCTCAATAGAGCTTGCCACAGCCCTGCATACACTGTTGACATCCACATCCTTCTCGACAAACTCGAGAGTGCCGGCTTCCAGTTTCGACAGGTCGAGAATGTCGCTGATGAGCTGCAGCAGGAGTTCGTTGTTCTGCTCCACAATCTTCATCATCTCAGTTTTCTCGGTAGCGGGTAAATCATTGTGGCATAACATCTGCGAGAATCCGACGATGGCATTGAGTGGAGTGCGTATCTCATGACTCATATTGGCAAGAAACGCCGACTTGAGTTTGTCGGCCTTCTCGGCTTCCTCCTTAGCCTTCATTAGCGAATGTTCGAGTCTCACCTGATGATTGACGCTCTGAGTGATGGTGCTGATTTCTATCACCCCATATTGCGGTTCGTATTTCGTCACCACCGAATACACCTGCAGATAATCCCATTCATCAGGTTTGCCGGGTCGTCTGATTCTCATACGTTTGTTCAGCCTCACGTTCTTACCCTGTCTGACGGCATTGCGGAAGTCGTCGCTCACGCGTCTGTCGTCGGGATGAAGTATGTCAACGAAATCGGCAATACCCTTGGAACTGTCATCAAACGACATGTTGTTGTTCTTATACCACTGTTTGGTGGCATATCCAGTATTGTCGATGACATTAATTCGCGAATATCCCAACTGGGCAAAGTCGGCAGTGAGCGAGATAATCTCGTCGAGTTCGTGTATCTTCTGCGAGTTGTTTTGCTCTCGTGTCTTGTCCATATATGCCACCAAATAGGCTTTCACTTCTCCATAAGGATTATATAACTTACTGTATCTTGCCATGATATTGATTCTCATCACGTCGTGTTCCTGTTTGATGACATTCTGTTCGAATGGCAATATGCCGTAGTTATATTCAAACGAGGCATCCACCAGTTCCTCCTCCCTGATTCGCTTTTTCGTATCCTCGGAGAGCAAAGAGCTCTTGAAGAGATTGAATTTTTTTGCATCCTTAAAACTCTTAACCCCGAAAACAGCCATTGCCCTGTCGTTGGCGAAAGAGATATTTCCGTCCTTGTCATACAAGCAAAGTCCTATCGGCATAGTCATGAGCACCTTCTCCAGTTTGCTACGCTCCATAGACGCCTCGTTGCGTGATTTCTGCAATCTTCGCCACAGCATCATGAGGTTGGTGAGATCCTTAAGCCACATGATGTCAGCCTCCGACCATTCATAGGGTCTGTCAATAATATCAATGGCGAGGAGTCCCGAAATATGCGAGTATCTGCTGATGGGCACCCCGAGATGAGCCCTCACCCCGAGGCTTTTAAGCAGTTCGTAGGCAGAGGGGTCGTCCCATTTCTGCGTTTCGGCATCATTAACTATTACACATTCGCCCGCCTCAAGTTTGTCATACCACCATGGGTGTTTTGGAAAACTGTCCTCCCTACCGCTCATGGATGAAGAAACACCCTCAGCCAACACTTCCATCACGCAATACTGCAAGCCGGGATTGCGCTTGTCGGTTGACATAACAACCACGCGCCCCGCCTTGAAATGTTTGAGCACGTCCTGCAGAACATCAGTCAATGCCTCTTGGATATCGTCGGTATGAAGGATACGTTCCAAAGCCTTTGACATGGTCTTTTGGTAGATATCACGCGAATATGAATTTTTGGTCATAAGGGTAATCTATGCGTTCTATATTAAAAGGATTTATAAGATTTTATCGGTGCAAAGATACTACAAAAAACAATCAGTTGTAATGTTTTTCCCTAAAAAAAACTTAAAACCTCGCAAATATCTTGCAAATAATTCTTTTTTCTCCCCTAAAAGCGATAATTTTGCAGCCGCAAATCGCTCAACGCTTGCATTTTGGAGAGGTGCTCGAGTGGTTGAAGAGGCACGCCTGGAAAGCGTGTAGGCAGCAAAACTGTCTCGCAGGTTCGAATCCTGTCCTCTCCGCTAATTTGCCCTTGTTTACAGGGGTTTCAGAGAAGCAATGAATTAGTAACGACAAATCGGTTTTGGTGAGCAAAGTACCAAAAAGGGTATTTCTGGGGAAAATCCACCGCAAATAAACCGCAAATAAACCGCAACTATGGCAACGGTACATTTATACTTGGATAAACGACATCTGCGTGGTGGTGAAGCGCAGATTAAAGTCGGAATTAACAAGAAGGGGTCTTCTGCATACCTGCCACTTGGTATCTGGATTCTTCCCTCTCAGTGGGACAGTGTGAAGGAGAGGGTGAAAGACCACAAGAGCAAGAACACAATCAACTCTTTTATTCAATCACGCAAGCTTGATATACAGAGAAATCTTATGGAGCTTACCTCTGCTGGCAAGCTTACAAAGATGACTGCAACTCAAATCAAGAATGTGCTGGCTGAGATTATTGAGCCGTCAGAGACAGGGAACAACCTATTTCTAAAAAGGTTCACTGCCTATGCAGATACAAGGGTCTCACAAAGTACAAAGGAGAAATACTACCAAACATTGAAGCGGATTCAACAGTTCTGCGACAAGTCAAGGTCTCTGACCTTTGAGGATATAACGAAGGACTGGCTCGAAGACTTCGACAGATTCCTCTCAAAGTACAACACTGCAAAGAACGGAAGGAACATACACTTTAGGAATATTCGCGCAGTCTTCAACGATGCAATAGATAATGAGGTGACTACTGCCTATCCATTCCGCAAATTCAAGATCCGACCAGAAGAGACAGAGAAGCGAAGCCTTACTGTAGAGCAGTTGAGAACACTCTTCAACTGTGAAGTAGAGCCATGGCAACAACGCTACCTCGATATGTTCAAGCTTTCCTTCTTCCTTATAGGTATAAACGTGAGCGACCTGTGCAACCTTGAAGAGGTGAACGCAGAAGGCTACATAGTGTATCGCAGAGCAAAAACACACAAGCTATACAGGGTTAGGGTGGAGCCAGAAGCTAAGGAGATAATCGACAGGTACAGGGGACGCTCAAAGCTTCTGAACCTTCTGGATGGAATATCATCTGCAAAAACGTTCATGATGAAGATGGATAGGGGACTGAAAACAATAGGTCAATCAGAACAGGTGAAAAACGATAAATGGAAGAGCGGAACAAGGAAACACAAGTTCGTAAAGAGGTACAAGCCACTTTTCCCTAAACTTACGAGCTACTGGGCTCGTCATACTTGGGCTACAATAGCAAGTGAACTCGACATACCTAACGAGACCATTTCTGCTGCCCTCGGACACTCTATAACTAACAAGACTACTGCAATATACATTGACTACAACAGGTCAAAAGTGGATGCAGCTAACAGGCTTGTCATGGACTACGTTTTGGGTGTCGGTAAATTTGCTCAACAAAAAAATGACGTTCAGTAGCCTAAGACCCTCATTTTACGTGTGCCTGCATATCTCTGGAAAAAGGTGTAACTATATGAAGCTGAAATTTTGAACGATTGTAGGTACATTTCTGTTCGTTTTTAACTTTTTGTTAACGTAATAAACCTTTAGCAAAAACAAGTTATGTCAAAATGTAACATAATATTTTCTACATAACAAATTGGTTATCAGTAATTAACAGTAATATTTGTCAACAATAAAAATCCAGTCTATCCTCTCGGACAGGCTGGATTCAAAGAAACTAACTCTTCTTAAAGTGAACATATACGTAATTGCAAAGTTTGAAAATCATAGCTAACAAAGCTATAACACCTATAGTAATCAATGTAACCTGCAACCAATTTAGCTCCTTCTCAACATATTCAGTGGTAGTGGTATGGATAATGTTTTTGTTGCTCTTAATGCATATCAAACTGTCTATCTTAGATTTGAGTATGGCTACAGAATCGACCTTGTTCTCATTGGTCTGCCTGTCCCTGTCTTTCAAGGTATCGTGCCATTCCTGCCTTGCCTTCTCGTTGCCTGTGGAGTCAACTATGATAACAAGGCAGTCCCTTCTGGTGACTAACATTCTTTCATAGTAGCTGAGGAACGTGTCTTTCCACTTAACAATAAGGCTACTGTCACTAACGAGCCTGTCAACGACTACTGTGTCTGAATGTCTCTGGCTGCTCTCAGTGTCAACGCTCTTGCAGCTTACAAGATGGCACAACAGGAGCAAAGCGAAGAAGAACCAGAGTACATATCCGAGTTTCTTGAAATCATTCTTCATACTTCAAATCGTT
>JBJEAY010000409.1:0-1991 GCA_051869575.1 Prevotella sp.
TACGACCATATTTGTTTCCGACAAGTTCACCACCTCTGCCGTAACATCGTCAAGTAACATGTTTGGAAGTTGCACATCGCTTGTGGGAGCCATAAAATACGACCCGAACAAGACAGATGCAAATTATGCAAATACGAACGACGGGTATTTCACATTAGAAGGCACTGTGGCAAAACCCAAGGGAGCATACGTTGTATATACAGATGCCGACAAAACCTTAACATTCAAGTATGGTGAAATACCGGAGAGTACGGAGACAGTGATAGTTTATGACATTCCTAATACCAACACCGATCCTGGTTGGCTGACGAATAAAGAATCTATCCAAAAGGTAGTGTTCGATGAGACGTTTAAGGGCGCTCGACCCCAAAGCTGTTATTCATGGTTTTGGAATTGTACATCCCTGACTACCATCTCCGGCATAGAGAACCTCAATACAGAGGAAGTGACTAATATGAGTTACATGTTTCAAAACTGCCCCCTTCTCACTAGCCTTGACTTGAGTGGCTTTAATACAACGAAGGTCGAGAAAATGAGTTGTATGTTTTTTGGCTGTACAAACCTTACGACCATATTTGTTTCCGACAAGTTCACTACCTCTGCCGTAACACAGTCAAATAACATGTTTACTAATTGCTCAAATCTTGTGGGAGCCATAAATTATAACTACAAAATAATAGACAAGACTGGTGCCAACTATGCCACAGGTTATTTCACATACGCCATTAAAACAGCAGCGGACTTGGCATCATTCGCTGAATGTGTAAATACAGAAGGCAATGAGGGGGGCGCGGCAGCGCTGTTTAATGACATCACAATGACCGCTGAGGATAACTTCTCGCCGATTACAAGCAACTATACAGGAACATTCGACGGAAGGGGGCACACCATCAGCGGACTGAACTTCAATGCTGCTACCCCAGCCCTCTTCTCGCAGAACAGCGGCACCATCAAGAACTTAGGCGTGGTGAATGTCACAATAGCCGAAGGCTGCAATGGCGGCATCTGCCAAACGAACAGCGGGACGATAAACAGCTGCTTCTTCACAGGAACTACAGAAGGAACAACTTCTCCCGGCGGAACCATCTGTCAGACGAATAACGGCACCATTACCAACTGCTACTATCTCGCCGACAGCGAAATAGACGAGATTGAAGGCACTACAGCAATGACCACCGCCCAGTTTAAGAGCGGCGAGGTATGCTATCTGCTCAACGGCTCATCGCCATACGGCGAATGGGGACAGCAGCTCGGAGTGAATGATTATCCTGTTCTTGGGTCTTCATATAAGCTGATCACTACAGCATATAAGAAAGAAGACGATACATATTGGGCAACGTTCAGCGACTTGACAACCGACGTCACCCTTTCCGTTTCTTCAACGAGAACGCTCAAGGTTTATAATGCCACTGTAAGCGCAGGCACGATGACATTGGCAAAACGCGACGACAACCAAGTGGCAAAGGGCGAAGGTGTGCTGCTGAAGACTGATGGCAAGTATGTGAATGTCAAGGCGAACGACATTCCAGACTGGCTGACAAAGTGGGATTATATGGACAACAACCTCGTGGCTACTCCAGAAACGGCGGATCCGGTTGGTGGCGATGTTAATTATAAACTCTATCGTCTGACATATAATACAACTCAAAACAAGGACAACTTAGGCTTCTATCTCGGAGTCGCCACTGTGAATAATACTACGTACTACGACGGCTTTTACGTAAATGCCACTCCGGGCAAGGCTTATCTGAAGGTGCAGGCATCAGAAGCTAAAGTAGAACCGTTTGGTGCCTCAATCCGCGGCTTCGCATTCCCTGGCGATGATGGTGAAACCACAGGTATTGAGTGTATCACTGTAACCGACGAAGGCTTGCACAGTAATGGCAATGCCGAAGGCATCTTTGACCTCCAAGGCCGCAAGGTGAGCAAGCCTACCAAGGGAGTATATATCAAAAACAACCGAGTTGTTTTTAAATTAAAGAATTAAAATA
>JBJEAY010000410.1:0-1989 GCA_051869575.1 Prevotella sp.
ATGCTGCAATCAAAGTTGTTGTTGCAATGTATCTTTATGTCACTGGTTATTCCATAACAGACCTTGAAGGTAATGGGATGTAGCAAGTAGGCACAAACACAAAAGATACCTGATTTTTATTCCGAAACTAAATAATTGGGAGGCTCATAATGAGCCTCCCTCTACACCTATTATATTATTAAACTAAAAAACTTTTATGAATTACATTGAAATTGAAAAGGAAATCGAGGCGCGAAAAGGCCTCGCGGAAGTAATCCGCATGAAGATGGCGGATTTTGAGAGAAGTATGGACAGAATTTCAAAACGTCTATTCAACTTGTCGATTAATGGCTCTATCCCAAGGGCTTCGGCTTTGCACCTGATGATTGGTGCTGCCGAGGGAGTCAATCTCTTAATGAGGCAGATGGATGAGGCAATTGGGCTGTCGGAGAAATGCGTGATGATGCCCGAAGGCGGATTCTGGAAGGGGAATATCGACCAGATGCTTGATACGCTCTATTGCCGAGTGAATTTGGTGGCGAGCATGTTGAGGGTGCAAAAGGATGAGGGTCCCGACATGATGATGTGGCAGGAGTGCGACGAACTTGCGCAATACTCTTCATTAGAGGCTAACGTGGAGCATATCGCCGACATCGTGATGAGATGGATAACGAGATTGAGACGCTCCATCAAGGCTATTGAGGATAATATGCATAATGCGTTTGCCAAGGCGAAATTGCTCGACATGGTTTTAGAGGATTACGACGGGGATGGAGGCAAGGAGGCCTTCGCATTGATGCTCGACGATATCGACTCGCAGACGCTTGTGCAGTTGTGCACGCTGAATCCCGAACTGAGGATGGTGCTGCTCTTTGGCAATGACCATGTGGCGCTGATGGACAATCTCATCAAGGGCGGATGCTCGGAGGACAAACTGATGACTGTGGTGGTGTTCATGCGGATGATAAAGCAGTTGTATGGGCGGAAGATTAAGGAGCGCAACGAGGTGAAATTGGTGAGTGCCACGGGCGAAGATAGGGACAATCGTTTTCTCTATGCTATTAATAAGGTGATCGAGGAAGGACTACTGAAGTACGGATATGACTGGACGTGGATTGAACTTTATTGCGAGGGGGCTATCACTGACTTGCAGTTTAATGCGCCTAAGTCGTTTCTTGATTACTTATTTCTTATCGGTGTCCAGTCACTACCCGACAGAACTTCATTGGCTAAGAAGGTGGATGTGGTGAGGGGAGAATACCCCAACTGGACGTTCACTGATACGAGCAGTAGTGTGGAAATCAGGCGAAGAAAAATGGTTGTAGGGCGGTTTATATTCCATTATAACAATTTTTCCCGCATATAATTTGGAGATTTGAAGGATTATTCGTAATTTTGCACTCGGGTTTTGAGCCAAGCCAAGTGTGGCGATGCGTTGAGAGACCCGATATTTATGATTGACATCAAAAGGTGTTATCCCCTTTCTTTTCGAAATGTGGCAATTTCAAAATAATGGATATGGATAATGGCGATTGGTGTTCATGACTGGGATTATTGTACCCTGAGGTATTCGGGGCATGATATATCTACCAGGGCGTGAACTGTCGTTGTTATATGTCCATGGCGATGCCACATGCCAGAAAGGGTAACGACGATAAGTTTCACGCCTTTTTTGTCTTTTTTATGTTATACCTAAAATCCGCAGATATTTTTTCGAGTGTCTGACTTAGCTCTTGCTTATCCAAGGTGCTTCCTCGACAGGGATGAGTTTATGGTATGCAATGCAGCACATATTATTGCCTATTACGATGGTAGGGAGAGAGGAGGAACTTATTATACCAAAAAAGGCAAGAGAGTTGGGTATTTCTGTTACAAACTTATATTAGAAAGCTTATGAATGAGATATTTTACATTATAGTCATTGTCGTTGTTTTCCGTGTACTGTTCGCCTTCTTGGGGGCATGGTGGCATGGGGACGAGCGCAATGATTTCAGACGAGATAGATAGTCA
>JBJEAY010000411.1:0-1980 GCA_051869575.1 Prevotella sp.
ATATTTTGGTTAGCAGTCCTAACTTTTATCCACGGACAATATCTGTAGAGCCGTAATTAAGGCTTTTTTGCTTTCATCAAGACGATTGGTTTGATATATATCATCTTGATTGGCTGTTCCCATCAGAATTAGCTGACCAGCCTGGCTGTATTCTGCCCATAGAGAGGTGCTCAATGTCCCGGAAACACAATAAATTGCATTGTCAACTGGCAATTCTGCCCCTTGTCCATGAGTGATATCTGTAGTTAATTGTGATCCATCTTTAAGAGTGTAAACAACCTTGTTATCGCTTACTGACATACTTTCCAATACCTTCCAGTCATCTGCTGTCTTAATGAACGAGACGATGGACGATTCTGATTCCGTCTGGGCATGAATGGCCGTAATGCCTGCCAACAGGCATATCATGAATGTTAATATCTTCTGTTTCATGTTATTTTCTAATTGTTAATACCTTTAAATTCGTAGCACCGAAGTGCGGTTAGTCTCCCCAAATAGAGCCTCCTGAAGACGTAGGGACATCTTCATCACCATCATTACCAA
The DNA here is from genome assembly GCA_051869575.1 of Prevotella sp. Lineage (GTDB taxonomy): Bacteria > Bacteroidota > Bacteroidia > Bacteroidales > Bacteroidaceae > Prevotella. Next base: position 544 of record JBJEAY010000411.1, read on the forward strand.
TAAGGAGAGTTTCGCTGCCTGCGAGGAGCTGCATTTTACTTATCTCATAGATGTGCATCTCTGGCTTCATGTATTCTTTTTTCTTCATATTCGCTCTGTTATTTTATGATTACTTTCATTGTCTTACCGTTTCTCTTCACTATGTTCACTCCTCTCTGCAAGTCAGTCTGACGCTTGCCGCCCAGGTCGTAATACTCAGCATCGCCGCCTGTCATATCGTTGAGGGTTTCCACTATTCCTGTGGTATCGTCGCCGCCTATCGACAGGCTCATCAGTCTCGTATTCTGCACTCCGCTGCTTTGCAGATATGCTCGGAAAGCTCCCACTTTAACGTCTGTGACATCTGCCTTAGATGTTAAATCACTCACACGCCAGAACTTATTATTGCTGATGATGTAACTATCAGCCGACAAAGCATCTGACGCAGTGAAATGCCCAACAAGCGAGAAGCCATTTGCCGAACTGCCGTCTATGGGGTTCGGTGTTATTGCGACATTGTTGTCCGACAGACTTATGTCGGTGCTTTCTGAGATGCGATGCACCAAAACAGGGGTGCCGGCAGGGATGTTTCCAGTCACTTCCGTCAGCACTATCTCCGTTTCTTTCACTTCCTTTAGCTCATAGAACTTGAATGTGGCATATTTGCCGGATTTTATCTCAAACGGCAGACATAGCGTGCCCCATTGGTTGGTCATGGTGCGCCCGTAACTGACAGCATTGGCTGTGTATTCCGCTTCGCACTCATAGCCATTGGCATCGTCGAGAGTAAGGCTTTCAATAGCGAGATCACCTGTTATGGCAGTTGTCTCTACCTTGTTGCCGTTGATGTTAACCCAACGCTGTGTTCGCCCTTCCGCACAGCCTTCAACCGAACAGCCGTCTGCCCAACTCTTGTCTGCACACTGATGCTCCGTACTGCTGCTATGCGGCCATTGCGCAACTATTCCCTTTACCTGCCCAAATGACAGCTCACAGGCTGTGGCATCGCCAAGTTTCACCTTCCACATCATTCCGTCCTTGGCATAGACCGGTGACAAGGTCTGTGGGTATGTAAGTGTCTCGTCGTCATTCAGCGTTATACCCAATGCTGGCTCACCTGGCACGACATCGTATGTATATTGCTTGTGTTCGCAGCCAGACCTTGTGCATGTTCTGTATTTGCCGCCATTCTCCTCGTCTGTAGTCCATGTTTGATTGGTAAAGTCATGCCCCAAGACCGGCTTGTAGTCGTATTTTGTTGTACTTGTAAAAGTTCCATCTTTGTTCCACCCCCAAGCCTTGCAATCATCACATTGGACAGGGCGTCCTACCGTTGTACAGGTAGCTTCAGTGGAGCTTTGTGAGGAGCTATGTTGGTGATTGGTAATCTTAACCTCAACCTTTTCGGGATTATCATTAACATAATTAAATGTCATATCATATTCTCCTGCATATATT
>JBJEAY010000412.1:0-1978 GCA_051869575.1 Prevotella sp.
TGATCGATATGGTGACAACCCCCGACGGATCGCTCGTGGCAATGGTACACTGCAACAACTGTACAAGCGACCTCAACGCCTGGGTGAATCTCTTTAAGGAATATCAGCAACTGCTTGGTATTCCGGTAGATATGAATGAGGTGTTCGGCAAACTCTACAACAATGCCCTCACTGGCGATGCCGACTGCGGTGGTCTTATTGCATACAACTATATCTCTGGCGAACCAGTAACCGGTCTTGCCGAGGGACGCCCGATGTTCGTGCGCTCAGCCAACGACAAGTTCAACCTTGCCAACTTCATGCGCTCCAACCTCTATGCATCTGTTGGTGTGTTGAAGATTGGTAACGACATTCTCTTCAATGAGGAGCATGTGCAGGTTGACCGCATCACCGGCCATGGTGGTTTGTTCAAGACCAAGGGCGTTGGCCAGCGTGTTCTCGCAGCCGCCATCAACTCTCCTATCTCTGTTATGGAGACAGCGGGCGAAGGTGGTGCATGGGGTATCGCCCTTCTCGCTTCCTACCTTGTTAATAATACTAATGGCTCTACCCTCGCCGACTGGCTTGAGTCGAATGTCTTCGCTGGCAACACTGGCGTCGAGATTGCTCCTACTGCCGAGGATGTAGCCGGATTCAACAAGTGGATTGAGAATTACAAGCGCGGTCTCGCCATCGAGCAGGCTGCTGTCGATAATAAGGCCTAAGGGTCGCAATATTCACTGAAACACTGAAACAGTGAAACAGTGAAATATTGAAAAAGAAAATATTAAAGTTCTTAAAACCTTATATGAAAAGATTACTAACTACAATAACACTGTCAGCAGCTATGTCTGCTGCAGTGTTTGCACAGAATGCTACTGTGACTATACATGCCGACCAGGGCAAGCAGAAGATTTATAAGGAGATTTACGGCCAGTTTGCCGAGCACCTTGGATCATGTATCTATGGTGGTCTCTGGGTAGGCGAGAACTCTCAGATACCTAATATCAATGGTTATCGCAAGGATGTGTTCGACGCCTTGAAGGCTCTTCAGATTCCTGTTCTCCGCTGGCCAGGTGGCTGCTTCGCCGACGAGTATCACTGGATGGACGGTATCGGTCCTAAGGAAAAGCGTCCCAAGATGCAGAACAACAACTGGGGAGGCACCATCGAGGACAACTCCTTCGGTACACATGAGTTCCTTAATCTCTGCGAGATGCTTGGCTGTGAGCCTTACATCAGCGGCAACGTAGGTAGCGGCACTGTTGAGGAGCTCGCCAAGTGGGTAGAGTATATGACCAGCGACGGTGATACTCCTATGGCAAAGCTTCGTCGTCAGAATGGTCGCGACAAGGCATGGAAGGTTAAGTTCCTTGGTGTAGGTAATGAGAGCTGGGGTTGCGGTGGAAGCATGCTTCCCGAATACTATGCCGACCTCTATCGTCGCTACCAGACATACTGCCGCAACTACGACGGCAATCATCTCTATAAGATTGCCAGTGGTGCGAGCGACTATGACTGGAACTGGACAAAGGTGCTCATGGACAAGGCCGGACACACAATGAACGGTATCTCCCTCCACTACTACACCGTCACTGGATGGAGCGGAAGCAAGGGAGCTGCCCTCAAGTTTAATCCCGATGATTACTACTGGACTCTCGGCAAGTGTCTTGAGGTGGAGGATGTCATCAAGCGTCATGCCGCCATCATGGATGAGAAGGATCCCGACAAGAAGATTGGTTTGCTGCTCGACGAGTGGGGAACATGGTGGGATGAGGAACCCGGAACAATAGCCGGTCACCTCTATCAGCAGAACACCATGCGCGACGCCTTTGTGGCAGCCCTTTCTCTCAACGTGTTCCATCGCCACACCGACCGCCTGCGCATGGCAAATATCGCACAGGTAGTGAATGTGCTCCAGTCGATGATTCTCACCGACCAGAAGGGCACCGGTCATATGGTTCTCACTCCTACATATCATGTGTTCGAGATGTACAAG
>JBJEAY010000413.1:0-1977 GCA_051869575.1 Prevotella sp.
AATCATACTTTTTCAACAATCACAGGAGAGATAAGCCTGCAACTGTGTGCAAAGATACAACTCTTTTGTCTAAACTCCAAACTTTCTGTTGACCGATTTTACATATTTGCCACTTTTTAACAGATTTACATTTTCCCCATACATTTCCCCATAGCCCCATTCCTTTTCCCCCTTTCTTTTTACAGCATGTTACAGCAATAAGAGCTCAGAGAAATCATCTATAATATAGTCGGCACCTGCCTCAACAAGTTCCTCGCGGGTGGCATTGCCATAGGTGACGCCACAGGTGGTGCATCCCGCTCCCTTGCCCATAAGGATATCCACAGGCATATCGCCTACAACTAAGGTATCAGAGGCATCGATGCTCAGCTTTTCGAGTGTCATGATGACTGGCTCTGGGTCGGGCTTGTGCTTAGTTACGCTGTCGGCTCCAAGCAGGAGATCGAAATACTTGCTTATGCCCATGGCAGTGAGCAGGTCGCGCAAGGACTCAAGCCCACGCGATGTTGCAACGCTCATGCGGATGCCTTTCTGACTCAAACTCTCCAATGTCTCAACCACATGAGGGAAAGACTGCGGCGGCATCTTGTCCTTATTGAGTTCGAAGAGCTGACGATAAGTATCCACGCATCTATCTATTACTTCCTCGGAAACATCGGGCAGGAGACTGCGGAAGCAACCTGCCAACGGCAGTCCTATGGTTGAGGCACAGGAGTCCCCGTCTTTTTGGGGGAGTCCCTGTGCCTCAAGTGTTTGTTGCATGGTGACTACGATATTGCGACGTGTGTCACCAAGCGTCCCGTCGAAATCAAATATAATCAGTTTGAATTGCATCAAAACAAGGTGTATTTACAATGAATCAATCACCTTGCATACGTCGGCGAAGATTTCCTCAAGCACTCCGTAGCTCTTAACATAGTGATGCAGGCCCTCAGCCTTATACCAGTCGATGAGGGGAGCAGTCTGGGTGTTATACACAGCGAGACGCTTATTGATGGTCTCCTCATTGTCGTCGCTGCGTCCCTGCTCCTTACCACGGTTGAGAAGGCGTGCCATGAGGATGTCCTCGGGGGCATATAGCTCGATCATGGCAGCCACACAGTGTCCGCGCTCTGCCAGCATCTTCTTCAGTGCCTCGGCTTGAGGAATAGTGCGGGGGAATCCGTCGAAGATAACGCCCTTGTGCTCCTTGCCGAAACTGTCATATACGTTAGCAAGGATGTCAATCATCAGCTCGTCGGGGATGAGCTGTCCCTTGTCGATGTACGACTTGGCTGTCTTGCCAAGTTCTGTTCCGTTTTTGATTTCGCTACGAAGCACATCGCCTGTTGAGATATGCTCGAAGCCATACTTCTTGATTAATAAGTCACTCTGAGTGCCCTTGCCTGAACCAGGGGCACCAAAAATTACAATATTCTTCATCTCTCTTTAATACTTAAATATTTTAATCCTTTAATTTTTTAATTCTTCAAGACATAAATGTCCCTCAGTCCTCGTGCCTGCTGGTCGTAGTCAAGACCATAGCCGATTATGAAGTCATTGGGAATCTCGAATGCCACATAGCGGATGTCGAGTTCTTCCTTTAGACGCTCGGGCTTGAAAAGGAGCGTGCATATCTCAACCGAAGCCGGATTGCGAGTGCCGAGCGACTCTATCATGCGCTTCATTGTGGTGCCGGTTTCGACGATGTCCTCCACGATGATGATATGGCGTCCTGCCAAATCCTCATTGATGCCGAGCACTTCCTTGACATGCCCCGTGGACATTGTGCCCTGATAACTGGCGAGTTTGACAAACGATATCTCACACGGCACGGTCATGCCGCGCACAAGGTCGGACGCAAACACGAACGAACCATTAAGCACTGCGAGGAATAGTGGATTCTTGTCAGCATAGTCACTACTGATACTTTCAGCCACCTCTCTGACGCGCTTGAGAATCGTCTCCTCGGGTATTGACGTAACGAACGTCTTATCC
>JBJEAY010000414.1:0-1975 GCA_051869575.1 Prevotella sp.
TATCCCCCAGCAGTTCCTGGCAAGGCAGCATGACACAGTTCAGTTGACATACCCATGCCATATCCGACCGTCAGCATCGCAAGCAGCGACATTTGGGCTACAAGAGTAAGGAACAAGACAATCATCCTTTTATATATTTCTACTTCTGCATAGGTAGTGCAATATACAATGTAACAACTTTTATTCTTAATCATTTTATTTGACCTTCCATACGTCAAGTGTTATAGTGCCTGGTGCTCCGAATGACGGCGAACAGACATATATCGCATTGTTGAGCCATCCATACTTGCCGTCTTGAGGCGCCTCAAACCTTGGTGCAGCCTTGAAATAGAAAGAGTCATTGCCCGAGGCATCCTTTCCTGTATATACTATTCCTTGATTGCGCACATGTATATTCACTCCGTCATCAGTCTTTATTGTATAGACGGCTTCAAGTGTGGTGCGCTTGCCGTCGGCACTTATGAGTTGGTAGTCAGCACCGCCATCAATGATAGTTCCGCGAAGAAGCGGTCCCTCAAAAGTACCGCCTGTAATTGGTATCACATGACGCTTGCCTGCTTGCGTCTCACCTACCGTATATGCTTCGCCGAGAGTGACATTAAGTTGCATAACAAACTCCATTTCGGGCGTGGCAGCTTTTGGAGAAATGGTCTGCGCATTTGATACTAACGAACAAAATGCAAGAAACACAGTTATTATCAATGATATTACCATATAATTATTATATTTTTTTGTGGCTGCAAAGATAGTGATAATTTGCCAATATACCAAATAATTGGGACAGAATGACTGAAAATGTGACGAAAGGACTTGGATGTTTCTTATTACATGAAAGAGATAGACCCGTAACTAAAACTCCAATCTCAGAACTCTTATCGGTTTGTTCTCTCCTCCATAAAGGCGATTGTCGAAAGCTGTTTCGCCTGTTGCCACAAAACCGCATTTCTCCATCACCCTTCCCGAAGCGGGATTGTCGGTGAAATGACCACTTATGAGCGAGGGTATTGTTGTCGTCTGGCGGATATGGTCGATCATAAGGCGAAGTGCTTCTGTGCATCACTGTCCTGCCAATGGCGAAGTAGTATTCTGTCTGTTTCCATTTTCGATATTAAGTGATATAAATTATTCTTCCATCTCGTCGAATATTGCCAGGATATTGCCCTTATACCATTCTATGTCAGTTGGCAACCATATGAAACCATAAAACTTATGCTGGTTGTTGATCTCCTCCCTAATCACCTCGTCGCTATAGCCATGGTCGATGAGATAGCATCAGTTCTACTCCTTCCTCTGTCTTGACATAAGGATGCTTAGCCGTCAGCTTGCGGATAAACCGCATAAGGCGACGCATATACTCCTTGTCGGCAGTAGGACGGGTGAAGTCACGGCAGATAAAATGCTCGTTGCCCTCAACAGTCATCGTGTCGATGTCATTGGTATATTTCGATGCCTCGGCAGTAAGTTTCTCAAAGCATGAATACGGCACCTGTGTGTCTTTACGGCTATGCATCATGAGCACAGGCCGGTTGTTAAGACCACGAAGGGCATATATAGGACTGCTGACGGAAGAGTCAACGCCATATTTATCACGGACGATTTCACCCGTGACATCATTGAGTTGTTCGGCAGGAATCATAGGAAGCAAAGCCTCACGCATGGTCTGAAGAAAGTCCTCAAGACTCGAAAAGGCAGACAGGGAGACAAGCCCATCAATATCCTTGTTCTCGAAGATGGAACGAATAGCCACCGCTCCTCCCATCGACACTCCCACCACGATTACGGGAACACCATTATACTTGACATTGCCCTTGATATAATCCGTAACTGCCTTCACATCATGTGTTTCCTCGTATGCGAGACAAATGCGATTGCCATCACTCTTGCCATGACCTCGAAGGTCAGGCATGATAGTGGCTACACCTGCCTTATAGAATTCTGCGGCATGACCAAAAAATGCCGTAACCGACGGATTCTC
>JBJEAY010000415.1:0-1970 GCA_051869575.1 Prevotella sp.
CATGATATATACGCCTCTTGTGGCATTGGCTTGGTTGATGTTTTGTCCTGAAAGGGTGGTGTAGGTGGTCTTCTTCAGTCCTACACTATTAGCGATTTCTTTTATCCCGCTTGCTGAGTTGTATTTGGGATAATACTCGTTAACCGCATCTTCCGCGTCGGCATTTCCATCCTTCATGATGTGTTCTACAAGACTGTTGAGATATACCTCAACGTTGGTGTAGATACCCTCGCTGTCGATGGTGTATTCATTGCCGTCGTTGGCATCCGATGGATTCAATCCGTTGGCAGTTTCCCATTCGTCGGGCATACCATCACCATCGGTGTCAAAGTCAGCAGGACGTTTTTCCTCGCGTAGAGTGGGGTAGGATGCTGTTGTAGGATCTTCTGTTCCCTCAGGATCATTGATGACATCAAGAATACCTGCACGCTTGACAATAGCTCCCATAAATGTAGTTGTGCCATTCTCAGCCTCTTCGGCATATCTTACGTCACATGCATCGCGAACAAATGATGCTCCGCAGTATTTAAGCACCTTCTCGTATGCTGTCTGGGCTTTGTGGGTCGTAACCTCACCCGCATCAATTGGTTCGTCGAGACTGTGTTGCTTAGGATCATCAGAGTTATCAATGATGACGCCTTGCCAGTCATAGTTTTCCGGTGTAGAGGCTGCTGTGACATAGTTTCCTGAAATGTAGTAGTTGGATATTTCCCCATCCACTGAAATTTGTGTCACGCGAGTTTTGTTTTTAGTGCCGGGTCCCGCCTTGTAATAGTTGTTCACCATATTGATATATCCTCCGCCGGTGCCTCCGTAGCATCCATTGCCATTACCCCAGTTGTATATCACGCAGTTGCGGAAGTCAACGCGCTCAGCGTCGATGGTATTCTCGTATTTGTCCTTGTCATAACCGTCCCATTCATATCGCGCTCCATTGAAGCGTGGGGCACGGTTTTGTATATGTGCAATGAAGTTGTGGTGGAAAGATGCGTTCTTTCCTCCCCAAATACCGCCATAGCTATGTTCCCCTTTACTATGTCCAGGATTAGCAAGTCCTTCGGTGATGTTGCACCATTGCATTGTGAAGTCCTTGTTGTCATAGAACGAAGCCACCTCGTCTATGCTCCATGAGAATGAGCAGTGGTCGAGGATGATATTCTTGCGATTGCGTCCCCATGTGGCATCAGCACCATCGTTCACATCCTTAACCTGAGAGCGTCGGCTACGGATGAAACGTACAATAACATTGTCACACTTGCCGAAATAAAGCGTATAGTAGCGAAGTGTGATACCGTCTCCGGGAGCCGTCTGGCCGGCTATGGTGGTGTTGGAAGAGACGTTGAGCTGCGACTTGAGGTCGATATAACCGCTGACGTCGAAGACTATGGTTTTTGCTCCCGACTGTGCCAATGCCCAGCGCAGTGAGCCATTGCCATCGTCATTAAGATTAGTCACGTGAATCACTTTTCCTCCACGGCCTCCTGCCGTATATCTGCCGTGTCCTTCAGCTCCTGGGAATGCAGGTGCATTTTGCGCTTGCATTGGTAATGTTAATGCAAGCGCAAAGAAAGTTGAAAATAATTTCATTAGGGTGTGGATATTATTTCTTTTCGTATTCGAGTGAAGCCCAGATGAACGGACCTACGCCCTTGGCGTCGTTGTCGCGCACTGGTTCGCTGAGATAGTAGTCGTATGAGCCGTCGCGGCGCTTGTTCTCCTTGACGTTAGGCGCAGCCTTCTTTACATGCTCGCTCATACCCGGACCGAGTCCTGCCACGGCGCAGCAGTTGGTGAGTGAGATGGTCTTGTCGGCATTCACACGGATGAAGTTATTGAGTATTCCGTGATAAGCCTTCTTGCCTGCAAGGAAATACTTGTCGCCAAGGTAGCCTTTGTTGGTGGCTTTCATCAGTACATAGGCAAACATTGAGGAGCAAGTAGATTCGAGATAGTTGCCCTTGCGTCCTGGA
>JBJEAY010000416.1:0-3725 GCA_051869575.1 Prevotella sp.
TGACAAGACTATCAATGGGCAACATACTTCTTTCCGTTCTGAATATACAATCCCTTTCTGGGAACGGTAGGACATTGCTGCCCTGCAACGTTGAATATTGAGTTATGCAAAACGAGAGAATCTGCCCCAACACCCTTAACGGCTGTATCGCCCGAGCGGTCGGCATCAAGTGTCCAAGCCTTCACACTTACTGATGTGGGTGATGTGGCGAAGACCTCGGCGCTTGTCTGCTCCACGTCTGTCGGGAATAGCCTTACGGAATATGCCCACTTGTCATTGACGAAGATATCTACGATGGAACCATCGATGAAAACGTGTAATTTCAGCTTTTCGCCTACTCTCGGATTTTCGGGCAGAGAGGTGGAATAAACACCGTCATACGAACCGCCGTCGTTGCTGCGACGGGCAAGAGAGGTGATGTCGAGAGTGAGCATACCGTTATCACTATTGTAGGATAGAGTAGCCTTGCCGTTGTCAGACTTCAGGAAATTGAATCCCATCTCGCCCGAACCAACAGTAAACTCGCCCAAGAGTTCTATCTGTCTGCCACTGACAGGAGCAAGAGACAACTCACCCGACAATTCCTCTGTCTTTTCAACACTAACCTCAGAACGCATGGCAGTGAGTCCTTCGAATGGTTTCTGCACCATTTCCCCGTTTTCATCGATATTTATCTCGCGTGGCAGGGAGTAGTTGTGTGCCCATCCCATTTCGTAGTTTACCTCGCCCGACAGTTTGTCGGGAACGATACCGAGCATGATGGTCTTTCCGTCTTTCTGATAGATTGTAGGCGAAAGCAAACCGTAACCATCCTTTGAGATTCCATTCATTTCGAGAGTCTTAGGCATCTCATAGTCGGGAGCGAATGTGCCGTCTTCATTCACCGTGCCTACCCAGTAGATAGTGCGCACACCAGTGCCCATACCAAGAGGAGTGACGGTGAAGAGCCACTTGCCATTGCCCATATCAGTCATATTGGGCATCTCCCAGAATGTTCCGTGCTGATTGGCATTTGAACCACGGAAGAATATCTTGCCGTCGTTAGTCCAGTTGCCGTTTTCATACTTATGGAGAGTGCAAGCTCCTACCCCATCCTTTCCTGTTCCGACAATGATGTATTTGTTGCCGCCTGAAGTGAAGAAATAGGGGTCGCGGAAATCATCTGAAAGTCCGTTAGGACGTCCGTTGATTGCGATTCCCTGCTTAGTCCATTCCACGAGACCCTTGTCATTGGGAGTGGCTTTGGCTATCACTGCCCTACCATTATCCACAGCAGTATATAGAATATTGGTGGTGTTGTCGTCGTCATAGACGCAACCCGACCAGCATCCCTTGATATCGTAGGATTCTCCGGGGGCGATGGCGATAGGTTCTTCAGTCCATTTGTACAGATTCTCCGAGGAGATATGTCCCCAATGCAGACGTGCCATATATGGGCCGTTGGCATTCTTCTGAAAGAACAGATGGTATCTGCCGTCACTGTATGTCAATCCGTGGCACTCGTTGGTCCATCCACCCGAAGGCATTCCATGGAACTGCGGGCGCCAGAGACTTTCGGCATAGCGCGAAGCGGGATAGTTGAAGTCGGGCTTTGCACTGCTGATATTAGCAGCCAACTGGGCTACCTTGTCTTCCGACAGACTCTCGTTGTATATGGCGATGTCGTCAACAAGACCGCAGAAGGTGTTAATGAGGAAAGGACCCGATTTCAGGTCGGTGGCATCCTTGCCGATATAGAAAGCGGCAGTGGAGGCAATAATCTCCGAGCGGCTCATCTTGCACGAACCTACTTGACTGCCATTGAGATAGAGAGTGGCGAGGTTGGCATCCTTGTCGAGCACGGCGGTAATCTGACTCCAGCAGCCAAGTTGCAGTCTTTCCGAACTGTCGATGGTGAAGATATAACCCTTGGCGTATGCAGAAGCGAAGCGGAAGCGCAAGTGTCCCTGTGAAGACAATTGGATGGCGAATCCCATCTTAGCCTCCTCGTCGAAGTTGCCGCAGACGGTTGCGTATGTTGGAGTAATCTCAGCCTCGGCAGTGTTCATCATCGGATAAGTCTCGGCGGCAAGGACTACGTTTATTGAGAGATTAGATGTACTGAGCGAACTATTCGTCAAGTCGGTCTTGACGTAGTTGCTGTAGCCGTCAAAACGCATTGCCCTACCGCTCAGTCCATCGACATCGCAAGCCGGGAGCGTGGAATTGACTGTGAATGACTGCTTCGACACAGACTCTTCGATTTTTCCGTCATTGACTGTCATGTCGAAATGCACTGCCTGTTGTTGAGCATTGCCGACTGCCGCGGAGGCAGTCAGCAATGTAGTGATGAATATGTTCTTCAGTTTCATATATTCAAAATTATTTAATATTTTCAATTTCGGGAGTTAAAGGAGTCAAAGGAGTTTAAAGGAGTTAAAGACAATAGTCTTTTCCCTTACTTCGGGAGTTCTTTAGGATAAAACATACGTCTTTTTTTCGCTTCGCTCAAGGAAACTTCTCCATTAACTCCATTAACTCCATTAACTCCCAATTTCTTACGAAATAAGAGTTACTTCAGATAGCCGATGCAATTGCTTGTGAACATCTCAAGCTGGTCCTTGTACTGGTTTTCACCACCGATGTTCCACTCATAAGAAGCGAGTCCTACGGCAAGTATTCTACCTGCAAAGGTTGTCGTTGGAGCGAAGTCGATAATACCGGCGCAGCAGTAGTCAACCACGTGGTTCCATGTTCCAAGCACAGTGGAGTTGGTCATGTCCTCCCATGCCTTAACGACGTTGGGATTAGGAGCAAGACCGTAGGAGTTGAGGTCCCACATGCAGTTGTGGTCGCCCTTGATACCGGCACCCTCGAAGCAGTAGATACTGCGCTCGTAGATACCTGCGGTGAAGTTCATTCCGGCATAGATAGGATGCTCTGAGTGGTCGTAGATCTGTCCCTCGGTATTACCGATGATAGGCTGCGAACCCCATACATCAGGATTCTGTCCACCCTCACCATTACCAAAGATTCTTGGTGCGTAGGCATCAGAGATACGTCCTACGGCAACGGTGAGCTGAGTGGCATGGTTGGTGAGCAACAGACTGCCACCGTCGGTAGTGAATGCCTTCAGGGCGTTGATGGTCTCAGCATCAGCAAGACCTCCAGGCAGTTTGTCCCAACCGAGTTCAACACCGATGCGGTCGCACATCACCCAACATACAGCATGATCCTCGATGTCGAGTTCATCGATAGTGGCAGGAGTGACGAGATTGCCAAGTCCTTTCTCCACATAGTTTTTCTCAAACCATACCACCGCGTCTTTCTCGTCGTCCGACATGTTATAGTCGTTGGCAACGAGCATAGCCACCTTGCTGCCCTTCTTTACCTCGTAGGGGATGTTGAAGCGCACTGTCTGTCCCTCCGACACCCTGCCGTCGGCATAGCGTGCCTTCACGGTGTAGGCTACATCCACGTTGGTTGGTGCCTTGCGGATGAAATAGCTGTTAACCACCTCGTCGATATTTGTCACATCGACATTATCCTTGATAATCTGTATTCCCGACTGTCCGCTCATTGTGGGGTTGTCCCATGTGAGTGTCACCTTGCGGCTACTGTTCTGGTAGTCGGCCTTCAGATTCTTTACGGTCTCCGAATATTTTGTTGCCTCAAGTTCTACATCCGAGCAAGATGCAAACAGTGCTGCCACGGCACAGAGGCCAATATATAATTTCTTTATCATA
>JBJEAY010000416.1:3825-10821 GCA_051869575.1 Prevotella sp.
TTAATACTGCTTATAAAGTCCATTTGAATTGTCGATCTCGGCAAGTGGAACAGGCAGATAAATCTCGTTGGCACTCACCTGACGGCCGTTGTAGTACTGGCGGAGCTTCGACTCCTCGGTCATGTACTTGTTCATGGTGTTGACGAGATAGTCCTCACCCCAGCGCACGAGGTCAAACCAGCGGTTGCCTTCGAGAGCGAGTTCCAGACGACGCTCCATACGCAGTGCCAAGCGTGCATAGTCCTTGGTCCATGCGAGGTTGCCGTCGAAGTCATCGGGATAGAGTCCTACGTAGTAGTCAGCCTTAGAGGGGTCGAGGTCCTGCGGAGAGTAGTTGCCGTCGATACTGTTGGCGGCACGCTGGCGCACCTGGTTGATGAGCTTGCGAGCCTCAACGAGATTATTGTCGGTAGCGGCATTGGCACCCGCTGCTGTCTCGATGAGAGCCTCAGCCTGAAGCAACAGGATGTCGGCATAGCGGATGAACATGAAGTTGAGCGAGCTGCATCCCCATGGGAATCCTGCAAGGGCAACGCCCGGAGCCTCCCAAGCCTTCTTGTTGCTGTATTCGCCATATACGTCGTAGGCACGACACCATCCCTGTGTGTAGGTGTGACCACGCCAGGGGAACCCGATGCGGCCAACGGTGAAGTCGAGACGCGGGTCGAGTGTTCCGTCGTAGTTCTCTGTCACGTTCACGTCGTTGAATGAACCGTCGAGCATTGGCAGACCGGTGCGAGGATCGGTGCGGAAGGCATTCACGAGGTTCTGCGAACCATAGAAGAAGTCGTCGCCCTGACCGTAGAGATTGCCATCGCTGTATGTGCAGTTGAGCAGGTTCGACCAGTTGATGTGTGCATTGTCGTTGGCAGTTGAGGTCTGCAATGCGAAGATTGACTCAGAGCCGTTGTTATATGCTATCTTCGACATGTCGCCGAAGTTGTTGAACAGCGAGTACTGCTGGCTTGCGATAACAGCACCGGCATTGGTCTTCACACCCTCCCAGTCGGAAGTGAATGCGCACACCTTGGCAAGTATTGCCTGTGCGGTTGTCTTGGTGATGCGGCCTGTGCTTGCCTTCTGTGCGGGAAGCACTGCGGCGGCCTCTTCGAGGTCTTTCTTGATGAACGAGAAGATCTCCTCACGTGAGAACTCGTCGTTGGTCTTCGTGTTGGGATCGTCGCTCTCAGTGAAATAAGGAATGCGCTTGAAGATGCGGATGAGGTCGAAATAATACCATGCACGCAAGGTCTTCAACTCACCGAGAATCTGCTCGGCATTGCTCACTCCACCTGCATTCTGCACTGCTCTCATCGCACTGTGTACGCGAGACAGGGCGTAGTAGTTGTTCTGCCACTTGTTGAGGCAGCTCACGTTGTCGGATGTAATCTCGCTCACTTCGAGCAGGTGGATATTCTCCTCCATAGATGTACCGCCACCGCCTTTGTAGGCATCGTCGCTGCGCACGTCGAAAATCCAGTTGGTTGTCGGTCCGGCAAATGCCTCGTTGTTGCCAAAGAAGTGTGCCTCAAGACCAGCGTATGCCGAAGCCACGAGTCCTTCCACCGACTTGTCGTCGAGCTGCTCTTCGGTGAACTGTCCCTGGGGAACAGTGTCGAGCATATCGGAGCATGATGTCATGCCAAGCCCCATAGCAGCTACCATTATAATATTATATATCTTTTTCATTGTTGACTTATTTATATTGTTGTGGATAATTAGAACTGTACATTAAGACCCATAGAGAATGTGCGTGCACGTGGATACGGACCATTGTCGATACGTGCTCCGTAGGTTGAGAGTGGCACCTCGGGGTCGAGACCTGAGTAGTCGGTGATAGTGAAGATGTTCTCCACCTGTCCATATACACTCAGAGAAGAGAGACCGATAGTCTTCATCCATTTCTGGTCGAAGTTGTAGGCAAGCTTGATATACTTGCACTTGAGGTATGAACCATCCTCAACAAGATATGTTGACATGCGGGTTTCGTTGTTGTCATCCACTGTGGTCAGAGCGGGAATGCTCGAACCGGTGTTTGTCGGTGTCCAGGCATCCAGCACATCCACACCGCGGTTGGTGTAGGTATTGCCGTAGGTCATGAACTCGAGCTGCTTGCGTGTTCCGTTGTAGATGTCGAATCCAAACTCGCCCGAGAAGAACGTTGACAGTGTCCAGTTCTTGTAGCTTGCGCTAAGACTTACACCGAGGGCGAAGTCGGGATTAGGATTGCCGATGATGCAGCGGTCGTTCTCGTTCACCTCACCGTTGCCGTCGATGTCGCGGAAGATGAGTCGTCCCACTCCCTTGCCAGGCTGGATGGCGTGGTTGGCTACCTGATCCTCGTTCTGGAAGATGCCGTCGCATACATATCCATAATATACTCCCATGGGCTGTCCCTCAATCAGGCGGAAGTCACCGCCGATGACGCTAACCTCGTCGTTGAGCTTCACGAGTTCGTTGCGATACATTGAGAAGTTGAAGTTGCCGTCCCAAGAGAAGTCGCCATACTGTGGAGAGTGATAACCGATGTTGAGTTCCATACCGTGGTTCTTCATCTCACCGGTGTTCATGTACTTGGCAGCATTCTCACCAGCCACTGACAATACGGGAGGAATAGTAATCATGTCCTTGGTGTTCTTCCAGTAGTAGTCGAACGAGAGACTCACGTGATTGTCGAAGAGAGCTGCGTCGATACCGAAGTTTGTCTGGGTTGTTGTCTCCCACTTAAGATCAGGATTACCCGTTGTCAGCACCTTGATACCGCTCACTGTGCCAGTGCCTGTTCCATTGAGGTCGTAAGCTCCGTTGCCCACATCGTATGTATAGGTGGAGTAAGCTGCATAGTTGTTGGCAATGGCCGAGTTACCGTTCTGTCCCCAAGCCAGGCGCAGTTTCACGTTGTCGATGATGTTGTTCTTCTTCCAGAACTTCTCCTCGCTCACGCGCCAAGCTCCTGAGAATGCGGGGAAGACGCCTGAGTTGTTCTCCTTGGCAAGACGTGATGTCTGGTCGCGGCGGAGTGTGGCTGAGAAAAGATAGCGGTCGGCAAAGTTATAGTCGATCTTGCCGAAGAGTGAGAAGAGTGCCCACTCCTGCTTGCCGCCGCCGTTGGTCTGTGTGCCCGAGCCCGAACCAATCTGCATGTAGTCGGAATCATCGAAGGCATAGTCCTTGCGCATTGCCGAGAGATCCTCAAAGTTATATTTCGTTGCCTCAGTACCGGCAAGAACGGTGAAGTGGTGGTCCTTGCCAAGGTCGAAGAGATAGTTGGCTGTGTTTGTCCATGTGTAGGTGTCGCCCTCGCCATAAGCTCTTGACACCGAGCGGTTGAGTGTGGGGTCGGAAGGACGCACCGTGCGACCGAGTGCCTTGTTGAAGAACTGCACATGCTCGATACCCACATTGCTCTTCAGGGTGAGACCCTTGATAGGCATTATCTCAATATAGGCATTTCCGAAGATACGCCATGAGGTGTTGGTGTTGTCGCGCAGGTTGTAGAGTGTCTGCACGGGGTTGTCGATGTCCGAACCGAGAATTGCTGAAGGATCAGCAAACACGCCTTCAGATGAATATACGGGGAGGGCAGGATGCTGACGCATGGCAGAATAAGGGATACCACGGTCGCCATTGGTGTCGGCACCACGGTTGGTCCATCTTGCCACCATCAGGTTCTCGCCCACTCTCACATACTGGCTGAAATTGTATGTAGAGTTTACACGTCCTGTGAATCGCTTGTAGAAGGTGTTGTCCATCAAACCGTTCTGGTTGATGTAGTTGGCAGAGAAAAGATAACTGCCTTTTTCTGATGCATTGGAGATGCTTGCCGAGAGATTCTGTGTCCAAGCTGCGCTATACACCTGGTCCTGCCAGTCGGTGTTGGCGGTGTTGACACCATTGATTGACTGAACGAGCTGCGGTGTTGCGCCTGTTCCGTAGAGTGAAGCTGCGGCTGTGGGAGCTATGCCGTCGTTGGCGCAAGCCTGCCAGTAGGCCTGTCCCCACTGATCTGCCGAGAGAGTCTTGAATGTCTTTGCCACTGTCTGCAAGGCTGCGTTGTAGCTGAGGTTGATAGCCATCTTGCCTTCCTTGCCTCTCTTGGTGGTGATGACAATCACACCGTTGGCGGCACGGCTACCATAGATTGATGCAGAAGAGGCATCCTTGAGCACCTGGATTGACTCGATGTCGGCAGGGTTGAGCGAGTTGAGGTTCTCGGTTGTTGCCACACCGTCGATAACATAAAGAGGATCGCAGGCGTTGACGGTACTCATACCACGCACTCGGATAGAAGAACCGCCTCCACCGGGAGCAGCATCTGTCACGATGTCAACACCAGGCAACTTGCCCTGCATTGAGTTGAGCATGTTGGGGTCGCTCTCACTCTTGGGACCCTTCATGTCCATCACTGCCACGGCACCCGTGAGGTCGGCCTTTCTCTGTACCTGATAACCAGTCACCACCACTTCCTGAAGACTTTGTGCGTCTTCCTTGATGATAATCTTCATGCCCTTGGCGGCAGGTAGCTCCTGAGTGATGAAGCCGATGTAGCTGATGACAAGCTTCGCACCGCTGTTAACGCTAATCTTGAAGTTTCCGTCGAAGTCGGTAATCGTTCCGTTCGTCGTACCTTTTTCCATAATTGTCGCTCCGATGATGGTCTCGCCGGTCTGATCGACCACCGTACCGGTAGCTTCAATCTTTTGCGCATATAATATGGTACTGACCATACACAATAGCGCCATGATTGCTAATCTTCTGAAGTTTTTCATTTTTTGTTGTTATTTAGATGTTTCGAATTGTTTTCGCTGCAAAAGTACGGCGAAAACACAATTGAAACATTAAAAAATCGTGCATTTCATCGCAAAAATGATACAATGTAACATATTTGCTATATAATGCACGATTTTTAATAGTATTAAATATCAGCTATACTCTGGAATCCACTTTACGTCTTAACCATATCTTGTGGGATGCCTGACCTGTGTAGTCAATGGGCATATTGGGGTCGGAAGAAATTTTGGCAAGTTCCTTGGATGCCGTGGTGCGCGAGAGATTGTTCACCTTGGCATACTCGCCGAGGGTGATGTGGCCTTTCTCATCGATTATGGCAAGTGCGTTCTCGATGCGCTGCTCCAAGGTGTAGAGGTTCTTCTTCAGCACTCTTGCCCCTGTCATCACTCGCTCAAACTTGGTCACCCTCCTCAGTTCGTGCAACATCTCCGGGGCGGTCTTGAAGTTGATGTCCTTCACTCCCACCCGTCTGTAGAGCATTCGGTCGCCTTCCTCCTGTATCTCTGTTGGCTTGTCGTCGATAAACTTCAGCGACATGGAGAATGTACCGATGTCGTCGAGGGTCACGTTATAGCCTCTCGATAGCAGGCTTGACAGTGTGTCGGCCATGCCGCACATCACTCCCGTCAGCACACCCTTATCCACTGTGCGCAGATGTTTGTGCAACTCATCAATAAACTCCTTGGTGGTCAGTGTCCGGTCTGTCACCATCTTAGGATATACCGTTCTCTTGCCGGTATTCCTCACATCGTTCATTTCCTGTAGTAAGTACTTTGCCATATATACTTGGATTTTTATTAGTTTACTATGACTTTATTATTTGGTATGACCATTTTCTATATTGAGCAAGCCCTGCTTGCGCTCCAGTCCGGCGGCATAGCCGGTAAGACCGCCATTGGCGACGACACCATGGCAACACATATATTCGTCATATTATTCCGCCAGCCTTTCTATTTTACAAGTATGAAGCTTTGTCTCCTTGTCATAGTTGATGCCCACGAGAAGGATGTCACCTGTGTATTCAGCTATCTTCGAAGGATAGGACTTGTGCTTTATCTGGTCGATGGCAGTGTCGGTGGAATGGTTGAATTTCAGCTCAATTACAAGGGCTGGCTTATTAACATTGCGACGGGGAATCATCACAAGGTCGGCATAGCCTTTGCCAGTGGCATACTCGCGATGGATGACATATTCGTTTTTTGCCCATATATATGCAATGGTGAGCACGCAAGCAAGCGAGTTCTCGTCGTTGTAAGACAGAATGCTGGTATGCTCGTCGTGAGCAAGATTAATAGCTTGCGCCACGGCTTGCTCTTTTCCTGCAATGGTGTCATAGAGAAGTGCCCTGGAGTTTTGTATTGATTCTGCCAACAGTGTCCATGATGTAGCCTTTATGGCATTGTTCATCTCGTCTGCAACCTCTTTGTTCGGGATATAACATTCCTGCGTATCACCGTCGTATGCCAAGTAGCCGAGATGAATCAACACGGTGAACACATCGTTCTTGCTTCTCACGATATGCATATCATTCAGAAATTCTGTCGTATCTACATATACACGCTCTCCAGAAAGCATTCTTATTACGTCATCCTTCAGTCCGTCGAAATTCATTTGTATATAGGTGATGACCGAGTCGTAGGCACTGGTTGTAGTCCAATAGCTCCGATAACGGTTATCGTCTATGGCTCGCATTACGGAATAGGGATTGAAAATATGGGATTCATCGCCTATGCTATAGCCGTCATACCAGCGTTCCATCTCTTTGATATCCATATCAAACTTACTGCATAGTTCTTCCACCTCTTTATGAGTGAATCCAAGAGATGTCGCCATTCTGCCTGGATTAATCATGGTATATTCTCGGAAATTGTTTAACGCCGACTCGGTGTTGTATCTCTTTATAGGTAATATACCTGTAAGATATGCTCCAGCAAATACGGTATTAGAACCTGAGCCTTTGAACAGGCGGCGAAGCAAATCCACGTAGTCAGTGATAATATTTTCGTCAGTTCCCATCTCGCGGAGGATGGCATCCCACTCGTCAATAATCATCACGAAACGCTCGCCTGTGCTTTCGCTGATACGATAGAGAATACTCATCAAATCATCTCTCTCCTCTACTTCAATATTGGGAAATACCTTCAATACATCATTCTTTATTTCATGCTGAATAAGACTTACTATTTCCTTCTCATTCCTGAACCT
>JBJEAY010000417.1:0-1966 GCA_051869575.1 Prevotella sp.
AAATAACTTTTCAATAATTGCCGACTTTAGTTTTTTCAAATCCTCAATTATCTTGTTTTGGACTGCTATACGTTTATCTATAAGTCTAAGAAAAATTGCTATCTTTTTCTTTTCTTCATCTGTTTTGGGAAAGAAAAACTCAAACCCATTAAAATCAGATGTAGTTACTTGATTTATTCTGGCTCCCAAGTTTTCAGATATCTGAGTAACATATCGCCTTGTTTCTAATAACTGTTTTACAAATCGATTCTGTTGGGAACGATATATCATCATAAATGCACCAAATGTCTTGTTGGCATCACTCTTTTCCAAAATGGCATTTTTCCCAATCAGTTTTGCACTACCATTTCTCGCACATATCAAGATATCATCTTCCTGTGTGAACAAATTACTCTTTATCTTTTTACTGACTCTCACCAAATCGGAGTAATCAATTATCCCTTTCTGAATATTTGATGATCTAAAGACAATAATGCCAGAACCGTCGTTTGTCACGTCTGAAGGCTTATATGTTAAACCGATTATTGTTGTACCAAGATTTCCGAGACATTGTTTTTCCCACTCGTCAGTGAACTCTGGGAAACGCAAAGGTGGCACATTAAGGATTTTATTGTTGTTATTGTCTGCCATAGTTTTTACTTAGGTCTATCTTGATGTCAAATATTGAAATTAGCGGATAGAGAATAATGACCCGAAGCCACAAATTGTGTCCTCTTGGCATATCGTATTTTTGTACCAGCTTGGTACAAAAACAACTTCTTTCGTTGGATGTTCTTATTTATCGTCATAATATAATTCAATTTCTTTTAGTTGTGAATATGGTCAGTTACATGCCAGTTACATAAACGCAAGTGCTGATATTCAACAACTTATGTGTAACAATACTCCTTTCTCTATTTGTTCAGTTACATGCCTGTTATGTAGATTACGCCCAATAAGGCACATAGTTATGCCTCGAGCCACCATCCGGATTTTCTTCTTTTATCACCTTAGCTTCCATAGCATCTTTGATAATACGTGATGCCATTGGATAGTTTTTGTCTTCGATGCCCAACCGAGCACGAAGTGACTGATTATTCATCTTTTCGTTGGATACATATCGCAAACAGGCGTGCTGGTAACAAGCTCGAACTCTTTCGTTCTTGTCTATGTCTGCAAACTTGCGGTATGAGAATATTGTTGCAGTCGTCCTACTCTCCTGTACTTGAAAGCGAAGTGGTGGTAATTGAAATAATTCGATGCTGAAAATTGTTTTATCCATACCGCTACCTTTCTCTTCGCAGATACCCAATCTCCTCATAATGTCTGCAAGGGAATCGTTGCGTGACTGATATTCATCAATAAAACGCTCAACACTAATTAGTGGCTGTCCCGGATTTGATATTTCTATGCGGTCGGAATAAATTTCTATCATCGGGAATCCCTGCTCTGAAAGGTCTTGATGGATAAGCATGTTGGCAACCAACTCCCTTATTGCAATCTCCGGGTACATTCTTGCATCTTTCCGAAGAGCCTGCCCAATTTCCTCATTTGAGGGAAGTTGACCATTTATCCATGACACCATACTCTCAAAGCCTATTGCATAGCCTTTATCAAAGACCTGTTCGCGTATTGTTTCCAGTTTGTTTTTCCCCTTATACACAATAACTCTGACAACCTTACGTTTCAGTTCATCAAAATCTCCAAGCGATTTTGCAAACACCAAAGCACCAAGTTCTGTAATACTATAGCCAACCTCATCGTGCAGAATAAGGTTTTCTGAAACGAAACGTTCCATAATGCCTTTGGTGTCTTGTGGTAGTGGTAGGTGCATCATGTCGAAATAGGCTTCAGCGCTTAACAATGTAAGGACATCTTGCGGTGACAACCCTTTCTTGAGAATTATTTTTTCTAATGGTTTTTGTCCTCCCCTCCATATTTTAGCTTCTTTGGCAGGGAAATCCTTTAGTTTTCTGGTAATAGAACC
>JBJEAY010000418.1:0-1965 GCA_051869575.1 Prevotella sp.
TACTTCGTCAGTGGCAAACTCAAATTCGATTACCCATACAATTCGTTATAGAACCCGAACACTTCAATGCAAGTGTTAAAGAGGTGGCTGCGTGGTCGAATAGTGTATGGTATGATGTTATCCAGTTCGTTAAGAGTCTGCCTGAGTACCCACGTACGAATGCCTTTGTGCATGAGGAGGTCTACAAGCAGGAACGCGAGCGCGCCAGAGCTGCAAAAAGACTCAGGTGTTTTGGAGCAACTCTCACCGTAAAAGATGGTGATCTCGAAATATCGAACTATGAAGGAGTAATTGACTATATCAATACGTTGGTTAGAAAAATCGGTGGTTGTGAAGGGCTGAGGTTGCTACTTGAAAATCTTCCATTTGAGGCATCTTTTGGCAGGTACTTGCTTCCGCATCAGGGCAACTTGCCCATGAGGTCAATGGTTGAGCCTGAAGAGCCGTATGGCTATCTCTTCAACCTGTTTCTGAAATGTCTGTCTATTGACGGTTCTAGCAAAAACGCTAACAAGGATTTTGAAGAGTTGAAGAGTGTGACAACGGATTTATGTTTGGCCTTATATAATTCGCAGAAGATGGACATTTGGAATGACATAGTTCGTATGTCCACCGATATTGTCAGTCTGATGCATGAACTTGTTATTCGTTATGATATTTATACCCTTCCTCAGACAGACTCCACATTTACGGCAGACTGGTGCAGATTCCTATCTAAATGGGTTAAGCGAAATTCTCGATGTACATCTATGCTCAAGTCGTTTGTGGAGTGTCATAATAGGCTGATGAACGTTTGTCTGTCTGCTTCACATAAGGATAAGTGTACCATAATATCATTGACAAGCAAAGAGGGAAAGTTGATAAGTGACATCCCTCAGGCTTTTCAGTGTTATATCACGAAGGATGCAGCATCGCTAAACGTCGGTTTTGACATGCCTAACGATTTTCTAAAGGTGGACTATATGATGCACCCTATCTATCATAAAGGCGATACTTACGTGCTGCTTCCTACTCCGCTTGGTGTATGGTGCTGGTTTGAAAGTTTGAAGAGAGGCATTGAGAAAATGGAAGGCAATATAGGCAAGGAGATAGGTCTTGCTATGGAGGAGTTTATACGTAACAACATGCTGTCTCATAGAATAACATCCTATACTGGCAACTACTCATTTGAAGGAATCGAGGGGCAGTGTGATATTCTTATCCAAGCAAAGAAAGGAGATCTGCTTATTGAGAGCAAAAAGAAGTCTTTCTCACGCAATGCTTTGAGGGGTGATGATCATTTCATCTGGAGTGAGTTGTACGACTTCTTCTATTCGCAAATGCAATGTGTGCGAACAGAATATGGAGTGCGCAAGCATAGCCCTTTGGAACTGATTGACACGAATGGCAACAAGTATACATACTCATGGCAGCCTCAGTATGAAAATGACGAAGGCGCATCACGCGACAGATGCGTATCAAAGGTAACAATGACTTTGAAAGAATACGGCCCTGTGCAGGACCAGACCCTTGTTACACATCTCATAGAGAATATTCTTGGGAAGCATATTGATTCTACATTTCCAGTAGCCAACTACAGCCAGCGTGAGATTGATGATTTCAAGAAATACTTTGCAATGGTCAATGAAACGCTTGATACGATGACGGATTATTATATAAAGTTAGGAGCGAAAAATCCTGCTTCCCATTGCCGTTTTTACAGTATGGAACAGCTCTACCATCTTATTCGCAGATCAAACAATGCAGATGACCTTCACCGAGAGATTGCTGAGGTGTACGTGTCAACAGGAACCCAGAACTTTTGGAACGAATTGGTATTAAGGATGCAGATTGGAATGGGAAAAGAATAAAATTCGATGACAATACATACAATACTTCGGTAAATTTTTACCGAAAAATTAAAAGTTAAAAATAGAACCGGCAAAAGCTGGTTCGTAAACACTAAAGAGGTCATTGAAATGTTGT
>JBJEAY010000419.1:0-1965 GCA_051869575.1 Prevotella sp.
AACATCTTACATTTAGAACAATATCTATAATCGCCTGCAAAGGTAAGAGTTGCCCTCAAGCTGGATTTGCCCGGATTTCACGGTGCCGTCATCCTCGTTGATGGCAATGATAGCCTTGGGTTGCATACCACCCGCTGAAGTCCCCACGAGATAAAGACTCTGCATACTTGCGCTGTTCACATTATCCACCGCCTCAGCCCTCTCGTTTAAAATATCATCCGCTATCTTATAAAGACATGACAATTCCAAATCGACAGGATCACGCCATTGGTCAAGACATGGCTCAAACTCCAACGCTCCCATAGCACGCTTTCCCATAAACGCCAAAGCATCAACTGGAGTGAATTTCACGTCGGGCATATTCTCACGCTGCCATCGTGATATGAGAGTCTCACCCCAGCGGTCAGGAAGCGAGTCTGCAAGAAATTCCGGCAAGCCCTTATATATCTTCTGCTGCTTGTTACCCTTGTAGATTCCACCCTGACGAATATACGGCTGGCTGATGGAGGCTGTCAGAGGGGCAATGTCATATCCCGAAGTAAGGAAAGACGGCGAGAAACTGAAAAAAGCCCTTCTCTCCTTGTCGTCCCAAAACAGTCGTCCGACATCATGTCCCCACAACGTGATTTTCAATATGTTATTCATACTCATCCCTTTCTCTCCTTAATGTTTTACTCTCTGCCTTTGCTTCCCCTTTAGTCGCTTCTGAATTTCCTCCAATTCGAATGGAGAAACTGGCAACTCGGGGAGTACGCCCTCGATTTGTTCGAGAATGCCAATAGCCCTCATCATCCTCAACAGAGAATCAAGGGTCAAATTACGCAACTTTCCGTTCTCAAAGTTTTTCACCGTGGCAATGCCCACACCGGCATTGTCCGCCAATTCCTGCTGTGTAAGATTGGCGGCAATGCGATAACGCTTGCAGTTACTCCCCATTCGTGAAATAATCTGCGCATTGGTATCTCCGTATATCAAATTCATGCCGCAAAAGTATGAAATATTATACATAACACCAAATATCTGGCGTTAAAATATCACAAATCATACTTTTCTCTTCTCATAGAAGCAAATATGAATTTCGGTGTAAACTAACAATTATTTGTGATGCAGATGTGAAAACTATGTAGCGAGTAATAACAAGCAAGTATGATTGTGTGTCAAATCACAACTATTTGGTATTGCACATATCGCATAATATTCCTACTTTTGCAGCCCCAAAACATTAGTAACAAAAAATATAATAGAAATGAAAACAACAATCGTGATTTATGGTTCCTCGACAGGAACGTGCGAGTCGGTGGCAGAGAGCATCGCCGCAAAGCTCGGAGCACAGGCAATGAACGTGCAAGACATGACTGCCGACACAGTCAATAACCATGACAACCTGATTCTCGGCACTTCGACTTGGGGTGAAGGAGAAATGCAGTATGACTGGTATGACGGTGTGAAGACTATGCAAAGTTGCAATCTCGCAGGCAAATGTATAGCCCTCTTCGGTACGGGAGATGCAGACTCCTATGGCAATACCTTTGTGGGCGGAATTGGAGAGCTGTACAATGCCCTGAAAGGCAGTGGAGCACATTTCGTTGGTTCTGTAGATACCGCAGACTATAGTTTCACTGACTCGGATGCTGTCATCGGCGGAATGTTTGTTGGCCTACCTATTGATGAGATTAATGAAGAAGAAAAGACTGAACAACGCATTAATGAATGGATTGCGAGGATTTCTCCAAACCTGTGAGATATGCGCGGAACAAAAATCATTGGCTATAGCTTACTTTGCATAATCCTCCCCATCCAAACCTCGCGAGCCGAGGTGGGGAGGTTCTATGCTGGAAGTGTCTTCAAACGGCAGCATTTCAGGGAAGAACGCCCGCAACATCCAATTGGACGAAGTACAGGTCGTGTCAAGTGGTGTCGGCAGAGTCAACCGCTCATCGTTCAACGCCGTAGCTTTGGATATGA
>JBJEAY010000420.1:0-1963 GCA_051869575.1 Prevotella sp.
ATAGTCCCTACCCGACTTCACCTCAATTGGCAATACCGAAAGGCTTTCATAATCATCTATCAGATAATCCACTTCGCCGTTCTTCCTGTTGTCATAATAAAAAAGCGAGAAACCATGGGCGGTCAACTCCTGGGCAACGACACTTTCATATACAGCACCGAGATTAACACTCTGTTCGTCTCTCATAACAGTCTGAATATTATTGGCATACAATTGAGCTGTAAGCATACCAACATCGTTGAGATATAACTTAAGAAGGTTTTTCTGCACCGACTCCGACAAGGGATAACGTGGATTGCTCACTGCATGGACGTCAAGGGCAATACCCGATGAGACAAGATACTCAAACTCCTCCTCATAACGGTCAAAACGGTCGCCATGCTTGTCCTGAATGTTCTTAGCAACAATACGCTTCTTCTTGTTTTCCATTTGGGAGGAAATCATGTCGTATATGCGTCTTACCAACAGATTTCTGCCTGCCTTTTCCACATACTTTGCCGCATCGTCCTTATACAGCTGACGTATGGCATTCTGCAGATGCCTTATCTTTACAATATTCTTCGTGGCAAGATACTCATTAACCACATCAGGCATTCCTCCAACAAGCAGATATCTACGGAAATGAGTCATCATCATTTCATGCACTTCCGTACTCAGACTCTCTCCCTTCCGCCATGCTTCGCGCATTGATGTAATTGCCTCCTCGCCCATGCCGTTAGCGAGCAGGAACTCCTCGAAGTCGAGCTGGAACATCTTCTTTCTGATAATGCTGCCTATGGGAATAGAGGTAGTTGAACGGAGCGTCACTCCAAGCAAACTGCCACTGGCTATATACCGAAAACGTCCCTCCTGACGAAGGAACTTCAGCATAGTAAGAAATTGTGGATATTGCTGAATCTCGTCAATGAACACCAACGTGTCCGAAGCACTGCCCAACCTGCCACCGGCAACTGCACTCAGTGCGAAATAGAACTCGTCCGTAGTGCGTACATTGCGAAACACTCCCTTGCCTTCGGCATCCTCCGCAAAATCAATCTCAATGAAATTCCGGAAGAGCCTATTGCCTATTTCTCTGATGATAAACGACTTACCTATCTGACGAGCACCCTCGATGAGAAGTATCTTGTCAGAGCCGCCAAGCAGATGTTGCTCTATGTATTTGCCAATCTTTCTGTATAGCATAGCCTTCAAATTACACTTTTCAATATAAAATCGTGCTGCAAAATTACACTTTTCAATATAAAATCGTGCTGCAAAATTACACTTTTCAATATAATTCAGCACCCTAAAATTACACTTTTCAATATAAAACAGACCTCGAAAATTACACTTTTCAATATAAATTCGTGCTGCAAAATTACACTTTTCAAATTATTCCGTGAAATAAACATGAAAAAAAATGCAGGAAATTAACATTATTTCTATATTTAAACTAAATTTCCTTAGTCTTATATAATAAATAATGTGTACATTTGCAGCATTATTATTGAACATGAATGACAATGAGAAAAAGGTGATTAAGTGATAAAGATGAAAGAACTATTATTAGTATGTATAGGCAGCTTCTTCGGAGGCGGAATGAGATACCTTGTGGCATTGCTGCACGAGAGGCTTACAGGCCCATCGGCTGTGGCATACGGATCGTTTCCATGGGCAACATTCGCGGTAAATGTCATCGGATGCCTACTCATAGGATTGTTTACGGGCATAGCGGCATCAGGCCATCTGCCTGCACAGTGGAAGTTGGTGCTCGTCACGGGATTCTGCGGAGGCTTCACCACCTTCTCCACATTCATGAACGAGAACTACCTGCTTGGCAAGGACCACTTGCTGATGCTCGGCATATACACATTGGCAAGCCTTGCACTTGGTATGGCAGCACTGGTTGTTGGATATAAGATGGCAGAAGTGTATATTCTAACTTAAAAGTATACCACCCCTAATAATTAAAAAGTATACCACC
>JBJEAY010000421.1:0-1958 GCA_051869575.1 Prevotella sp.
AAATGAAGCAACTTGGAAAACTGTTGGCTGCCGCAAAGCAACTGCGTGATGATAATGGCAATCTATTCACACGAGTTTCTCTCGTTGTGCATGTCACAAAGCAAATGCATAAAGGAGCATATTATCATCGACGTTTGAGAGAGGATCTGAAGAAGATAGTAAAAGACATTAGTCCATTTCTGTCAACAAAATCGAAAATAAAAATTGCAGGTATTGACGTTACCGGTCGTGATTATTTAGCCAGTCCAGACGTTTTTACTGATTATATAAAATCACTACGCGAGCAGAATGCAGACTTGCATTTTACTTATCATGCAGGAGAGGATTTCTTTCATATCTTGGATGGACTAAGGACCATTTTTGAGATTGTGCAATTTTTAGAATATGGTGCCAATGACAGAATAGGACATGCATCGGCTGCGGGTGTTGCTCCAAGCTTGTGGGTGGACAACCTTGGTGGAACGGTTCCAATGCCACAGGGCATGTATCTCGATGACTTGATTTTTGCTTGCCACTTGATTGAGAGTCGTCAAATTGCCTCATTGACAGGTGTCGTTGATAAAGTAAAAGCAAAAATCCAGGAATTGGCACATAATGTATATGGAGGAGGAAATACTTTCGAGGTTCTTAAAGATGCTTGGCTTTTGAGAAATGTATCGCCAGAAGATATTGTACACAAAAGCCAAAAGGACGAAAAAGAAAGTCTATACTTCAAATATCTGAAAGAGCGTACTAAATATGAAAGGATAATAGCAGTGGATTGCTATGAATTCTTCAAGGAAGGCGACTTGGTAATATTACAAAAGGAGATAATGAAAATCTTGTCGGAAAAAGGAATAACCATAGAGACAATGCCGACCAGTAATGTCACCATTGGACATCATCATAGTTTCAGAAGCTATCATCTGGCAACATGGATGAGATGGAAGGAGGAATCTAATACTCCAAACATAGTCATGGGTACTGATGAGACCGGTGTCTTTCCGACAAATATCAAAAACGAATACGCAAATGTATATGACCTTCTTGTTCAAAATAATGGACTCTCTGATGATGAAAAGGAGAAGGCAAAAATATTTGTAAAATCCATTTTTGACAAGTCAATGGAACAGGCATTTTGTGCACAGATTACATAAAAGCCTGTCGTGAAAGACATTCTATCGTTTCTGTGAAGTTGAATTCAAATATCAGAAGTATGGGAAGAGTAAAAGAACTCTTGATGAAAATGGAAGAGCGTGGATTTGATGTTTATCACTTAGAGGGCAAATACGTTTGTTCTCATCATTTTGATGATATCTATCTGAACCAATACATCACTACACATGGGGATGAAGGTGTCTGTTCGTATTGCGGTAAGAAGGATTCTGTTATAGATATGATTTTTTGGCTGACCATATTGGTATGAGCATAGCATGTTACTTCAATGATGTGGATTCTGAAAATCTACCCCTTGCCAGTAGTTTTTTTGAAGAAGAGGACGAGGAGATTCCTGGAATTAAAAGAGTTGGTTGTTATGCCGCACCAGCAAACGTAGACGTGTTTGAAGATACGTCAGAAATGATGAACAATTTGGGATTACATACGGACAACGACAGGCTAAACTCCGACATAGACTGTCTGTTTGCAAATTATATGTGGATAAAGAAGGATTCGTTTACACTGTGGTGGAATGAGGAAAAGGAATATCAGTGGCAACGGTTTTCTGAAATGGTCAGACATTCCAGAAGATTCACTTTCCTTGCAATGCCACAATCATCAGAGAGTACCAGTATTCTTGACGAACTCAGTTCTGTACTTTATTCATCTAAAGATATATTGCATATTATTCCTAAAGGCGCTAAACTATATAGGGCACGAAGTCTAAGCAATGATTTGGATGATTCTTTCGGATTTGATGATATTACTTCTGCTCCAGATACATATGCGGGGCAATGCCGCATGAGTCCAGCAGGAGTGTC
>JBJEAY010000422.1:0-1957 GCA_051869575.1 Prevotella sp.
TTCCTTTCCGGCATCACATCACCCCACCATATCCATGGGTTCACTCCCGCCATCCTCGACATTTCGAGAATACCGTAAGCCGTGCCCCTTCCGTTTTTTCCTACGATGATAATCTTTCCATCAATCACCGAGATATGAAATCCATCGCATAAGGACATTATCTCATCCAAGGGAACATTATTGTGCGCAAGTACCTTCTTTACTTTATTGCTTGCCTTGTCAAGTTCCACTATCCTCAACATGCCTTCTTTTTTCGGAACAGCTATCCTGCCCGTGACTGCCGACATGTCGTCGGAAAACATGTCGAGGGCCACCTTCACCACGGGCTCCACATCCGTAAGCACGCTGTATGCCACAGCCTTCTCACCGTCATACCATACAAGTTTATCTGTGCTTTGTGCCATCATGGATGACACTGCAAACATTACCAAAGTGCAGAAGAATATCTTTCTATACATAACAATTCTTAGGCTTCTAATATAATTTTGGTGCAAAATTACTGCTTAAAATCCAATATTACACATAAAATATTGATATTTATCTCTGATTTTTGACAATAGACTTGTTTATTGTGGAAATTATTGCTATATTTGCGACGGATTAATAAAAAAAATCGAATATGACAGAAGAAATTTATAAGGCAGACAGCAGTCGATACGACAATGGTATGCAGTACAGGAGATGTGGCAGGAGTGGCGTAATGTTGCCCGAGGTGAGCCTTGGTTTTTGGCATAACTTCGGGGCAGTGGATCCCTTGCAGCGCAGTCGCGACATCATGCGCTATGCCTTCGACCATGGAGTGAGTCATTTCGACCTTGCCAACAACTATGGTCCTCCCTACGGCAGTGCGGAGGAGACATTCGGCAAGTTGATGAAGGATGATTTCCTTCCCTATCGCGACGAGATGTTCATCAGCACCAAGGCTGGATATGACATGTGGCCCGGACCCTACGGCAACTGGGGCTCACGCAAGTATCTCATGGCGAGTCTCGACCAGAGTCTCAAGCGCATGAACATTGAGTATGTTGACCTGTTCTACAGTCACCGCTACGACCCTGAGACTCCACTTGAGGAGACTCTGCAGGCGATGGTTGACATAGTGAAGCGCGGCAAGGCTCTCTACCTTGGCATCTCGCGCTGGCCCCTCGAAGCCACACGATTCGCCATCGACTATCTTGCCGCCCGCGATACACCTCTTCTTATATATCAGGGACGACTGAACATGCTCGACCGCGAACCGCTTGACGAGGGTATCATCGACCTCTGCTATGAGAGCGGTGTGGGATTCATCTCATTCTCACCTCTTGCCCAAGGTCTGCTCACCAACCGCTATCTCAACGGCATTCCCGAGGACAGCCGAATGTCGAAGGAACATTTCCTGAAGAAGTCAGCTCTTACCGACACTCTCCTCGAACAACTGCGCCAGTGGAACACCGAGGCGCAGACAGCGGGCATGACTCTTGCCGAGAAGGCTCTCAAGTGGATTCTCGACACGCGCGGAGTGACATCCGTGCTCATCGGGGCAAGCAGCGTGGCTCAGTTGCAGACCAATCTCGGGGTGATAGACAAACAATAACTAAGCATGGCGCAGGCTTCCTTTGTCACGTATTGCTCTATCCATTCGCCAAGCGACTTGCCGCTCACCCTCTTAACTATACTGTGAAGATGTCCGACGGATATTCCAAGTCACTCCGAACTTTGGCGGTATTTTGGGCATTACCCTGCGCATTATTGACATTTCAGTCGCATGCAAACTTGCGCATCCCAGATTTATTAAGTAACTTTGCACATATATTCATACATCTTCATATAAAAGCACCCGAACAAGTACCCGAACAAGTACAGGACAAGTTAACACCAAAGGGCATTGGACTGCTTGATTATCTGAATAGTATATGAAAAAATGAAGAAACTTGATTACGACTATTGTCATGCCGCTCCCGTGCTGGAATGGATG
>JBJEAY010000423.1:0-1953 GCA_051869575.1 Prevotella sp.
TCTTGTTTTTGCGTAAGAATCCCGTTAAAGGCATCAACAAAGTCGCTCATGGAAGCATGACCATTGCGACGAATCACATAATAGACAATCTGGATATGGGTAAGGTCATATCTTTGAGCAACAGTCTTCACATGGGGCTTATATAGTAGATAACGAGTAGAAAGTACATAGCCGAAATACGAGTCTTCCGAAACAAGTCCCATTTCCTGTAGTTTGGGATAGCTATCCTTATAGCATAGTTCAATGTTACCTTTCCAGATATAGTGGAGCGTCAGCCAGTCGAATGTGTTCAACTTGCTTTCAAGTTCTTGTTGATGACAAATCTCTTGGGCAAAGAGGTAGAATGCATCATCTGGAATTTCGCCATAGAATCGCAAATCCACTTGATAATCGTCAGAATAGGAATAATCGGGAAGCGGTTTCCCCTCCTTGATGCAGTTGGTGAACATAATATCAACCCCCTGTCCACTACGCTCTATCAGTCCTGTCTTTTCAATAACCTCAGCCATCAGGCGACTACGGGGAGAACTGTTAATAGTGAGGATGTTGCCAAGATTTACACCGTATGGAAATCCGCCAGGATTTGATATCTCCACCATATCGGGATATAGGTGGATAAAAATGTCTGCCCCCATCTGTAGGCTACGGTGAATCATGGCATTGATAAGTGCTTCGCGGATAGTTTCCTTATTGAAGGCTGGACAGTCGAGGATTCGTGGCAGGTCATTGATATGCAAAAGTGGATTGCAGGCAGGTTGGTCGATATACTCCCAAATCTTTTCTATAGCAGTAAACAACGGCAACCGATATTCCTGTCGGGCACCATAGCGCACTTGACTCTGGCTGTTCCTGTATTCTATCACAA
The DNA here is from genome assembly GCA_051869575.1 of Prevotella sp. Classification (GTDB taxonomy): domain Bacteria; phylum Bacteroidota; class Bacteroidia; order Bacteroidales; family Bacteroidaceae; genus Prevotella. Next base: position 866 of record JBJEAY010000423.1, read on the forward strand.
CATTGGCTTGTGGTAGATACTGATTGATGGCTTCCGACTTGCCTAACAGAAGAAGGGCGGCATATTTCAGATTTCCATCGTCATTTATTAATAGCAAGTCACTTAGTAATTGCTTCAATGGGATGGTATTCGCATCGGCTCGTTTCTGTTTGTCGGCAATGAGCTTGCGCATGTTTTCTATGGCTTCAGTATCGAGATCGTCTATGGTTAACCCTTTGCATATACGGGATGAGAAATCGGGGTCTTGCTCTGAAATGATGGAAAAGTATTCGGCATCGTCCATCTCGCGTAAACTTTCCCCCACTCGCATCAGAGGCACTCCCTCGAAACGGAGCGCCTTGCCAACGGGGCGTGAAGGGACGTTGATGACGAGAACTCTGCGTTGTTTGTCATCGTAAAGTTCTTCTGTACGAACACGAATGTGGAGGCGTTCGTATATCTCATCTTCCAGTTTGCCAGTCTCGTTTTCTGCGAAGTCACTGCCTACAACTTGATGAGGACGGGGATCTGCCATACCAAGAACCAAGCGGCCACCTCTTTCGTTGGCCAATGCCACAACATACCCCAACACACAATGTCTGCGCTCGCGCGGATCAGTCTTCTTACCTCCAGCAAACGGATAATTGTGTTCTGCATTCTTGAACTCAACGTGGTCTTCACGCTCACTGAGCTTTTGTAATTCTTCTATCGAACTCATATTTCCACTAATTTTGGTGCAAAGATACAATATTATTCTGAATTGGGCAAGATTCTATAAGATAATTATTTAAAAAATGTGCAATTTTAATGTAAAACACTAATTATCAGAGGGCTAATTTTTATTGTGATTTTATGTATAGGACTATAATAAACCATCATAATGCTATTCTACACAATCATCAATAGCATCTAACTCGCACTTCATACGCTCAATGCAAGCCTGCTTTATTTTTTTTGCAGATTGAAATCTGCGCAGAGCTTCTTCCCTCGTTAAACTTGTACCTTCCATAATTAGTATATTTTTGCTGCAAAATTACAAATAATTATTGATTCGTGCAAGAAAATGAAAGAAAATATCGCTTGATGGTTGGATTTAACGGAAATTAACG
>JBJEAY010000424.1:0-10728 GCA_051869575.1 Prevotella sp.
CTCGAAGAAGTAATGCTTCATGGCAGACATGGTGAAGATGTTGCGCAAGGCAAGCTCCGTATGCTCGGGTAAGACGTAAATGCCCTTACTCATGTCTGTCATGTAGTCTGGGAAAAACCGCATCATCAAGTTCTCAATCTCTTCCTGGTCTTTGTCGTATGCAGTGCGCACATCCATGTCCAAGGTGACGAACTGTGGCGCGGCACCAGGTCTGCCATGCTGCTCCATGACCTTCAGGTTGCTGTAGATCATCGTCAGAAACTCCAAAGGGTTGAGTTCCTCTCCTTTGTATTTCACCTCGATGTGCAGTGAGCGGCCACTGACGGCAATAACCTGACCTGCCTTGACCTCTTTCCCGTAGTTGGCAAAGACATTGCTCAGGTGGCTGTAGATGACTTCATAGTCCCCGTAGCGTGTGACTTGATAGATGCCGTGGATGGCATCATTGCCTAATCCTGTGACCTTGCCGGTAGCCACAGCTGAAAGGAGGTAGTTGTTGACCTTGAAATCTACTCCATGGTTGAAGAAGGTTTCTCCTGTTTGCGGATGTTTCTGCTTGCCATATCCAAGGCTCATCTGCACGTCTCCGTTTCTTTCCTCGAATGGCATGCAATAGCCACTGTCGGAGTGCAGCATCATTTCTTGTGTAAATTGCATTGTGTACTCTTTTATGTTGTTTTGTTTATCTGCGTCTTCCACCACCATTGGTATGCTCGACTTCTGGTTGCTTGCTCTCTGATGGGGTGTTATGTGATGCCCTGCTGCCTCCAAACACTTGATTCAGACTGGAATTATTGCCTATCATCATCATGCCGAGAACGGCTCCTGCTATCTTGCCAAGCCACCCGAAACGTCCGAATACAAGCAGAGCAGACACGATAAGTCCTACTATGCTCAGTCCTGAAACGTTGCCACGACCAATGTTGCTGAAGAAATTTCCCATCATGTCACCGCCATGACCAGAGAACATGGCACGGAGGAAACCTGACATGCCTTCCCATTTGCTGTCAATGCTTTCGACGGCTCCATTGACACCGTTGCTGAGACCATTGACAGAGTCTTTTATGTCACGGACACCTTCACCGATGTCCGAGATGGTATCGCCAATCTTGTCTGTAGTCTTTTCACCAATGACAGCATCGCTTACAATGCCTACCACACTCTTGTCTGTGGTGAGCTTTTCCCAACCGATATAGCCGAGTGTTCCTCCGACTGTCGCAGACTTTACTGCCGTGCCCATTCCTCTCAACGTCTGTTGCGGATGTAGTGCGGCACTGCCCATCGTGGAGAATGTCGCCTTTGTTGCTCTACCGCCAAGACGGAGAGCAGTTTTCAATAATGATGCCCAACCCATGGTTCTATGATATAATTGATTGTTTGTTATTTTGTTATCCTGATATGTCTTATACTTTATCTAACCTTGGCATTTCTCTTCCAACGTTCTTTGCATTGCTGTACGATGGTGGGTTTGTCAGCCTCGCTCCTGGCATTGTAGTCAATCTCTACCCAGACATCTGCCAGCGAAGTGTACTTTACTGCACGTATCAGCCTTTTGAGTTTCCTGTTCATGGTTTTTAGTTTGGGACGGATGCCAAACAATACCTCCAGACGTTCCTTCTCTGTCATCTTGGTGTCTGACAAACAGACCTGCCTTACGTCATTCACAATATCAACGCTGTTCATGATGAGTTCCCTATACAACTTGTTTCTGTTGGAGGAAAGGGCTACTGCAAGGGCATTGGTGGTGTGAGTGCCGAGTTGGTTGGAATATGTCCCAAGCTGGTCGATGAGACGGTCTATCTCATGATAGAAGCCATATATCTGTGCAGCATAGGTGATGATGCTGTGGAACTTGTCGAGGTAGTCATTGAACTCTTTCTGCAGGTTAGAGGTGCCTTCCACCTCTTCCTTGATCCAGATATGTCCTGTGGATTCCAGAAGCATCATCTTCTCTTGTTGCTTCAGCTCCTTCTTGGCTTTGTCTGTGTACATGAGTATCATTCCTGCCAATACAGGGTCATTGCCCTGGGCAAGAAGACTCACGCCTTTCCCGAAGAACAGGATGGTGAGAACAACCATTCTTATGTATGAACAAATGCGAATACTCATGTTGTTATCCTGAAACAATCTTTTATTATGGTGTTACTACATTGGCACACCTGCGCCATCTTCCCAGTGCCTGGGCGGCAATCTCTGCGTTGCTTCTGTCTATCATGCCTGCGGTCACATTGTTCCATACATCTGCCATGGTGTAATAGCGGATGCTGAGACACAGGCGTGTGAGTTTCTTGTTAAACTGGGCAAGCCGGTCGTTCAACTCCCAAAGGGTTTTGCTTCTTTCTGCTCCTGTCAGCATGTTCTCGTTGCCTCCCTTGGCTATGGCTTCTTTGAGTGTGGTATATACAGTGACGAGTTCTGTGGCTGTCTCGATATAGAGGTTGTTCATACTCATCGTCGCTACAATGCCCTGGGGATTGGATGCGATAGCCTTTCGCAAAGAGCAAAGGTTGATGAAGAGTCTCACTCCGTCATCATATAATGAGGTGCATGCTTTCAGCGTGGAGGCATAACCCGATGCTGTTTTCAGATAGCTGTTGTACTTCTTCTCCCATTTGTGTATCTGAGTAAACTCTGCTGCGATGGTGTTTTGAAGAAGTGCAGTCTTTTGTTGGTCCTCAATCTGATGCTTGATTTGACCATTGATAAGGTCATTGCCCTCTGCCAAAGCAACATACTCCAGAGGATTGCTGGAAACAATTTGGGCATGTGCCCTTGTCCCAAACAGGAGCATGGCAAGGGCGATGGCAGAGACGATCATCCACCTACCATCGTATTCTTTGGCTATTGTTCTGATACGCATAATGATGTTATCTGTTGGTGATTTCATAGATACCCTTTCTTCGCTTGTTGTATTCCACTCTTGTACGTACAATGTTTACCACATCGATGTTCTCCCTGATGCCGTAGATGTCGAGTTTGGGATTGGTGCGGTCGCCGCTGAAAATCCATACGGTCTTCAAGCCGAACAGCTGTTCAAGTATATCACGGTTCTCACTGAAGTCAACAACTCTGTACAACTCAATGTAGTCGCTGGTTCTCGTCAAGACTCCACGCTGGATGATGAGCTGCTCTGAGGTGATGATGTATCTCAGCTTATGGAGATACAGGCATCCATAGAGCATGAAGCATGTCATGATGGAACCGAGAACGACGAACGGCCACTTGTAGGTGATGCTGTCATGTCCTGCTACAAGAAAGAGGGCGCAGCTGATGATAAACGCCAAGCCCTGAGAGATGATGTATTGCGACCAGTGGGGGCGCAAAGTGATAACCTTGAATCTGTGGATGATGTCTTCCATATTCCTTATCGCTTAAATCCGTGATGTTTAGTCTCTTCGTTCTCCTCCTGTCGCTCAACAGTCAGGTCTATGCCGTCATCGTCAAAGGCTGTTTCTATGACATCGGTGAGGGCATACTGCTTCTTGTCCAACAACTCGTCATTGAAGTCCTTATAAGCTTCTGATGGAGTCTCCCGTATGGTCTTGACAGGTTGAAGACTCTGTCCCTCCTTCACATTCAGTTTCTCAAACAATGCATCCTTGAACTCTTTATATGCCAGATTCATCTTGTCCGCAGCATCCTGTTTGTCTTCCTGACATAAGAAAGGGGAATAGTGATACTCCAAGGCTTCTTCCCTTGCTGAGTCATATTTGAGATAGAGCTCTCGTAACGGCTTGGGAAGTTCATCGTATTGCTCGTCATCAATGGCAAGCAAATCCTTCGTTGTCTCCAATGGTTTTGGCAGGCTCTCAATGAAGGGTTTCATCTCAACCGCCACTTTGTCTGGGGCTACAGGACTCATGGCTCTCGCTATCTCCTCAAAGTTGGCGGCAAACTGTTTACCTGCCATATCATTGTCAAAAGCAAGGTGAAACGTGGCATTGGGGGCGTGGGTAATGAGACCATGAATCTGCCCGTAGCTTGGGTTTCCTCCTGTGGAGACAAAGACTGCCGATTTCAAATCACACCGTCCCTGATGGTCCAATCCCGATTCCTGCTTCATCCGCAACTGATAGAAGGACATGGCATCATAGGCACTCTCGAAGATAAAGACATGCTTGGCATCTTTCAGGTCTGTTCCCTTGGGACTGGCCATCCATATTCCTTCGCTTGCATTGCTGCCTGCCGCCATTCCTTTTCGGGCTGTGCCGTCCTTGCGTGGATAACCTCGTTCCTCGAATCCAACACATCTGTCTGGTTGCCCGGGAATGTACATGGGAAAGGAGAGGTTCTTGTAGATGCTGCCGTCTTTCTCTGCCTTCGTAGCAAGTACAAAACTATCATGAAAGGCACAACGTGTGGCAAAATCTATCCCTCTGGACTTGAAGAAGACATAGAATGGCTTCTGAGAGTCAAAGTCATTGGGATGGAAATGCTGAACTTGATAGTCCTTCATATCAAAAGGCTTTCCATCACGGACGGGGTCAAAGACTCTCTTTCTTGTTTGTTCTACAGGCATATTGAGCAGTCGCTGACAAACTTTATGGACAAGGGCGGACTCCTTGATACCTTGCTTGTATTCTGAGAAGAGGTCTGGATGCTCCCAAATGAAGGAGGTGACGGAGTATAGCTTGATTGTCGGTGGCTGGAAACAGCAGTTGCGACCAGGGCTGACAAGGTATTTGTCACCACTGATTCTTCGTCCGTCACTGTCCAAACGGACATAGGCAGGATAGCGCAAGCCATCACGCTTGTAGAGCGTGTAGCCTGCGTCTTCCAGTACGTCCCGGATGTCAAGACGGTTACGGTAGCTCTCAAATGTCTGTTCGTCTGTCATTGGCTGTAAATCTGTGTTTTTTTATCTTCCATGTCCCATGCCTACGCCATGTTCTCCTGCATTGAGTCCTGCATCGAAGGCTCTCGAAGCGAGGTCTTGGGGGGAGTCAACACCGCCTTTGAAATAGACATGCGGACGTGGGTCGTGGTGATGTTCTATAAAAACGGCAGGTGCGTATCGGTCTCTGCCTAATTCACCCATGACAGCAATGCTGGCAAGGAGGGCTCCTCCTATCTTTGCACCGATGTTTGACTGCATACCTGGCACATTCTTCATATCGACTTCCTTGAAGATATGAGAAAAGAGCTTCATGCGATGATAATCATCGATGGCCATGAATTTGTCATACTGCTTTTGGGTTATCTCATGGCTGATGCTCTCGCCATTGATGACTGCGGTCATGCGGAACAGGGCATTGCCTTTCTCGTCTTTCTGTATCTCGCCCTTTTCGTCACGGACAGGCTCCACCTTGATGTCATCGACCTGTACTTCTCGTCCGTGCTTGCCTTCGCGGAACCATCCCTTGCCTTCGTTTATCTCGTAAAGGCTGTTGCCATCGACATGGGCTACACTGCGGTCTTCTGGCTCGACTACGGCTTGATCGTCATAAACAAGTGGCTGTGATTGGTCGATAACAATCTGTTGCCGACTGTTGAGTTCCGCTTCAACCTCAGGGGTGAGTTTCAGACCTATCTGCTCTTTTGAGTTGAGCATATCCATGGTCAGCTTGTCCTGAAAATCATTCTTGATGACATTGTTGATGAGGTCAATGCGGTTCTGAACAGACACTTCCTTGATGGAGTTACTGGTGAGCTTTCTTAACTCTTCATCGGTAAGGTCGTAGACAAAGTCTTGTCTTGTCGCAGTGGACTGAACAGTCAGTGTTTTACTTGTTGGGTCAATGACAATGCCATGAGAAGCAAGGCACTCCTGCCACTTCTCGTTACTGAAATAGACCTTGGAGGTAATCAGCTCGTTGTATGGCTTTGCGGGTTCTGTAGAACGAGGGCGCACCTCCACAGGGGGAATGACAGATTGCAAGTCTGACAATACGTCCTGTGAAGGTTGCTGCACCATGTTCTGTTGTCCACCTTTATAGTAAAAGCCGTAGCCGCCGTTCTGCATTTCGCCTGGTTTTATCCTGCCGTCAGGACGTTCTGGCACCAAAGGTGCTCCTTGCATAAACATGGCTCCACCTACACGACGCATGTGGAATCCTTCTTGGTTTCTTGGTGTCCATCCAAGGAAACGTCCGTGGTATGGATCCATCATCATGTGGGCACATCGTCTGTCCCAGGGCAGTCGGCCATACTCTCCAACACCTATACGGTAGCCGTGAAGTCCCATGGCCACACGTCCGTTGGCATTACGGGCGTGTACGAAATTTCGGGGCATATAGAAATCATTGCTCACGAGGGAGGCAAAGGTGTTATAGGCTTTCTTGTTGGCTGAATTGGTGCCCCAGTCAACAATGTCTCTCATCTGCTGCGCTGTGATGGAGTATGTCAGCAGGGGAGAGTCATGCCCTTGGACTGCAAGCTGATAACCTTCTCCTTGTCGGATGATGTGGGCTTGCATTCCATTGCGTCGGAGTATCTCCTGAAGTTCTGGAGACAGGTCTCTTCCTACTGGTAATGAGTTTGATCTGATAGACATATTCTATAATGGTGTTACATTACTTATTCACCGGCTTCAATCTGCTCACCCTTCCAATCGACAAATTCCTCTGCCGATTCTTCATTCACGACGAGATTTCTCTCCATGCAGTAAGCGGTGTATTCCTTCTGCCATTCTGGTGAGTGATGGTTGATATAGTCAAGCCAGCCATATTCTCCGCTCTGGACTTTCTCCACGAGCACATCTTCTGGGTAGTATTTTACATTTGCCATATTGTTTTGTTTTTGAGGGTTGTTACTGTAGGCTTCCTTTTGTTTGGTATATGCCCTTATACTTTCTCTTTGTTGAAAGAGCATGTGGGTGCTACGATGGTGTGCTGCTCAAAGCTTGATGGCTTTGGCTCTGCTCTTGTTGTTCAGTTCGTTCCACATCTCTTCTGTGTAGCTTTCCTCGGGTACATAGTCGAGGTTGCCAGCTTCGTCCATTGCCCAGCAGCCAAAGATGCCGAAACTGTACTTGTCCCATTCACGCTTACCTTCACGTTTCCAGACCATGTCGTTGCCTGCTGCGAAACGGATTCCCGTCTTCGCATTGAGATCTATACCAATGGAATATTCCTCCTCGTCTTCAATAATGGTAAGGATGTCTCCGTTCTGCAATTTCTGCATCTCTGCGCCAGTGAGGTGATAGCGGTCGGCGATATACTGTATGTTTCGACCAATGACAGGGGTCGGTACGCTCATGACCTGCTTGCTTTCCGGGTCAAGCTGGAAGAAAGATTTTCCACCAAGCTCCTTGCCGACCTCGTTGCTTTCTAAATGTCCAATGATAGGCTTTCCTGCAAGAAGGTTCTGGCTCTGGGTCTCATTGAACAATTTGAGGTCATACTCGTCAAGTTGGGGATAGAAGAGTACATCGACACCGCCTTCTTCGGTTCTAACAAGACTGAATCGGGTTCTTGCCTTTACTTCTTCACCATCGTCTGCCGTGATATGTACAGGCAAGACTGGTGACTTCCTGCCATTGTAGATGTTATGGAGGACATCGGTAGGCAGGTCTTCTATCATGGTCTGCGTCAGACCGAAACGTTCGAGGATGTCAAAAGGCATCTCGTTCTCTTCAAAACTGTAATTCATTTGCTTTTTTCAATTATACATTATTCTTTATTTGACTCGCTTCAATGTGCCGATACGTAAGGATTGACCGCTGTGTAGTCAGCCAATTCGAAAGCAAAGTTACAGTAGATATATTGAAGTAGATTTATGCGTAAGCTGTTATCGTGTTAGTTTTATATATCGTTATGATAGTAGTATGATTTTTGCTCAATAATCATACTATAAGCATAAATAAAGTTAGGGAGACAATGCCAGTGCATTAGATTTTAGTTATATAAAATCCAGTCTGACTATCTTTGCAGAATGAAAACGAAAAGCATACTCATTTCTATACTCTTACTCTTTGTATCATGCTCCGTTACTCGTGCCCAGTTCAACACTATCGGACAAATAAAGAGTAAGCGTATATACAAAAAGAAAAATCCACAGGAAACTGTACTGCCTTCTTCTGTGGATAGTGTTGCCTCAAAGGATTCCGTGATGGGCTTGACCGATGAAGAATGCATGAATGGATGTGTTACAGACAATACCAACTTCTCTGATTGTGTGTTGCCGTTCCTTCATGCTTCGTTGCCATTGAAAAGCATTCATATAACTTCTCGGTTCGGCATGCGGCATCATCCTATCTTGCATAGGTACTGTATGCACAATGGGGTGGACTTGAAAGCTCACTATGAAGATGTGTTTTCCATGTTCCCAGGTAAGGTGGTGAGCATTGGACACAACAAGCGTTCCGGCAAATATGTCGTTATTCAAACAGCTGGTTATGCTATCAGCTATTGTCACCTGTCTTCCATTCTTGTTCGTGATTCGCAATACGTCAATACAGGAGAAGTCATAGCCATCTCCGGGAATACAGGCATGTCCACAGGCCCCCATCTTCATCTAACAACAAAAAAAGATGGTAAGGTCATTGACCCTGCCATCCTTTTGAACTATGTGAAAGGAATGATTACTCCTTCTTGCATTTAATCCATATAGCGTCACTACCCATTGACATCTTCAGCTCAGAGGTAGTTGATGTTACAGAAATAATTTCATAAGAAGCGTACAACTCGCCACCAACATAAGTGTTTACCGTGTTGCCCTTAATAGACCATGTGCCACTTCCTGTGCCAAAATAGCCAGAACCATAGTATGTACCATCTGACTTGAAGGAGGCATACGTTGTCTTGAATGGCCAGTCCATGTAGCTTCCAGACTGACTCGTTTTTACTTCGGTAATCTTCCATGTGCCAACAATGGCAGAGTTGTACTGATTGTCATCATCATCATCGCTGCATGAGACAAACGCAAGTGATGTTACCACAAGGGCAAGGAGAAAGAATAGATACTTTTTCATAATACATTTTTTTATTTTACAGTTGCTTTTATTACAGGCTTTCCAGCAGGATTCTTCTTATCCACTTCATATTGATTCGAATACTTTCCTGCGGGCAGGTCTGACAGAACGAACGCATTACATTTACGACCGGCAATGACTTTGTCAGTAGCCGCAGTATTAATCGCTGTGGCAATCAAACTTGCAAGTGCTCCAAAGCCGCCACCTCCAGAATTCACACTCGTGTCAACCGAGATTTCACCTTCCCTTTGATAAAGAGTTTGTCCAGTCTTTGTTGACCGAAGAATGTATTCGATATTGACTTTGAGTTTTCCACCCACATTGTTTCTGCGCCAATCCTTGATGATGGTGAACATGACGGCATCTGCGCCAAGCACATTTCTGAATGCCGTCAGATCGTTTTCAAGAAACATCTCGGCATCATAGGCACTCTCTTGCTGGAACATCTCCATGGTCAGATAGGGAGAATAGACATAGTAACCTTTTTCACAGAGAGGCAGATACATGGTGGTATAGAAAAAATCCTTTGCCTCCGCATGGGTCGTCCTGTTGATGGGAGGCATTACAGCTATAGCCACGGGCTTCTCATCATACATAGCAGCATACTGTTCTCCCATCGTTTTTGGGGTAGAGCACGAAGCAAGCGTTATTGCTACAAGTGCAAACAATATAATTTTTTTCATTTTTCAAGCTGTTTAATGATTCGTGAAATGTAAGTATCAGACTCAGGATAGAGTTCCACTTCCTTTTTCAGGAAAGACAGGCCCTCATCTTTCTTTCCGGTCTTGTAAAGGAGATAGCCATACTCAGCATACATTCCTGGTGGCACTACGCCTCTCACACCCTTTTGCTTGTCTGTAATCTTCTTGTACTGCTCAAGTACTTTGACCTGAAGTTCTTCTGTTGATCTCTTATGGTACTGATACGTCGCATCCTCATAGTCATACCAGGAGTACAACGTTTTGGTCGTTGTGCAGGAGCTGACTGCCAACATTGCAGCTATCACTGCTACGGGAAAAATAAGTTTCTTCATCGCTATGGTAATATTATTTGTTTGACTTCCTGTGTAGAGACGAATATCTTCTTCTGATACAACGTCTTTCCATCACATTTCACCACGAGGCTCTTGGTACCTGTACCGATGCCGTATTGCGTGCCTCTTCTGTTGGCTTTCTTCGATTTGACGACTTTAGCCGTAAACGGTTCGGCATTGTCGATGGTCACTTGAACCTCTTTGCCGCCATATTCTTTCTGTCCTACAAACAGGAGGTAAGCCATGTCCTCTTTACCTGTCTGCTGTGCTACGGGGAAGTTTGCCTTGCATCCTGTCAACAGTGATGCTGCCGCAAACATACAAAAGATTACTTTTTTCATTTTGCTTGTTCAATAATGTAGTTCGACATGTTCGTAGAGTCAATCGTCTCGTTTGAGGTGACCTCTACAAAAGAATACTCTGTCTCTGGAGTGTCTCCTCCTGTCATGATGACTTTTACTGTTCCGACCGATTTGCCGGGCAGGGTAATCATCACACCTGTTTGTGGGTTCTTCACCTTCTTGCCCTTTGTCATGATATTGAATACCATGCCCTCTTTGACACCCTGGCTGTTGCCGCCAGCAATGAGCGTGGCATCACTGTCACAAGAAAGGAAGTAGGTCTTCCACGGACTATTCGTGCATTTGTTGATGATGTTCTCCACCAGTTGGCCAATAGCCTCAGAGATGGCCTTGTCGCTAAGGGTTGCATCATAACCTGCTTTCCCGCCTGCTGAAAACGGTTGATATCCACCCACCCAAAACGGGGATATCCGTTCACTTTT
>JBJEAY010000425.1:0-10702 GCA_051869575.1 Prevotella sp.
AATCTCAAGGCATTGTTTGAGCGAAAGCTCCTTCTGTGCTCCTGCAGCTGACATCGTCAGGAGCAGGGAAAAAGTGAACAGTAATTTCTTCATTCTTTGCTAACGTCTAAATTCGGCTGCAAAGGTACTGCTTTTAATCGGAATATCGCTATTCACATATAAATTGAATATGTTCAAAAAGTCGGTTTTTAGTTGTAAAACACGGAGACACGGAGACAATATTAGGCCACTACAGCTTTTTGGGGGGGAGTTCAAGGAGTCCAAGGAGTTTAAGGGAGTTAAAGACAATAGTATTTACACATCCTTGTAGAATCTATGGTGCAAAACATATGTCTTTAACTTCTTTAACTCCCTTAACTTCTTTAACTTCCCCACTTCCGAAAGTCAAGTCAGAGCAGAGCGGCGATGGCAGCATCCACGTCCTTGATTTGTGCCGAACGGTTGACGAGGGAGTTGCTCTTGTCGATGAGGAAGAACTCGGGTACAGACTGCACATTATAGAGATTGACATACTGCGAGGCAGTACCGTTGCCATCCCTGACGCTTATCCAAGGCAATGCTGCAGTCTGTTGCTTCCAGAAATGCTCATCGGGATCGAGAGACACCTGATAAATCTCCAGTCCTTGCGCATGATACTTATTATATAGTTCGCGCAACATGAGAATACGCTTGGGCGAATCCTCAAGGGCGAAGAGATGGAAATCGAGCAACACCACCTTACCCTTCAACTCGGTGAGCGAGCGCTGATTGCCCTTGTTATCAACCAGTTTGATGTCGATAATTCCCGACTCCGACACCTTGTCAGCATCAATCTGCATAGCTTGCTGGTCGGCTGCCACTATACGGGCGGTCTTCATTCCCTCAATGGCGATGTTATGAAGATTCTGTCCACGCACTGCTCCAGGATAGAAAGTGTCCCAACTTGTAGCAACGGCAGCAAATACCTTTATGTCTTCGCGGTTATTGCGGGGATTGAATATCAGATAAGGACCAATAGCCTGGAAGAGAGCAAAATAGGAAGATGATGCTTTGGGTTCCTTAAATATATAATTAGTCTTAACATCATTCTTATATACTTCAATCATCTTGGAAATGCTGTCGGCTATAACATCACTGCCGAGAGATGTATTCTTCTCCAGACTGATGATAGTATTCTGCAATGAAATCTGTTTGAGTGCAAGAGTGCGGATTTTCGAACACTCCTCCGAACCACTCACCTCGTAGTTAGCAGCCATTTCTGGCATTTTTGCCTTCACTGAGACAGTCTCGGTAGAGTCGATGGCAATATTGATAATCTGTCCGGCAATACGCAGACGATAGAACTCAGGAGCCTCCGGGCATTTGTCACTAAAGTCAAACTGTCCGTCAGCATCAAGTCTTACTGAATCCACTACCACAGGTCCCTCAAGACTGATATTCTCAAAATAGAGCAGAGAGTCCTTGGCATTCTCAATGCTACCTTCCACGTGGAACTTCTTCTCGCTACATGCCACAAAGGCAAACGCAGCCATCACCAAGGCGGCTGCCGATAACATTTTCTTCATATTATATTTTAATCTTAATAATCAGTTTTCGGCTGCAAAGTTAGTGCAAGTTGGGCGAAATACAAAATAAAATCATAAAAAAATGAAAATAATAGCAGATATTTGACGTTTTTCTCGTTCATTTGTATAATTATGAGTAACTTTGCCCGATTTTTGATGTAAACAAACAAAATTTTAGATGAACGTAATTACGAAAACAGTATCGTTGCCTGATGGAAGAACCATCAGCATCGAGACCGGGAAAGTGGCAAAACAGTGCGACGGTTCATGTATGCTCCGTATGGGCAACACCGTTCTTTTGGCCACCGTTTGTGCCGCAAAGGATGCAGTTCCCGGAACAGATTTTATGCCTCTGCAGGTTGACTACAGAGAGCAGTATGCAGCAGCAGGCCGCTTCCCCGGCGGTTTCACCAAGCGCGAAGGCAAGGCCAGCGACAACGAGATTCTGACATCTCGCCTTGTTGACCGTGTTCTCCGCCCGTTGTTCCCCTCCAACTATCATGCGGAGGTGTTTGTAAATGTAATGCTTTTCTCTGCCGATGGTGTTGACCAGCCCGACGCTCTTGCCGGTTTTGCAGCATCAACAGCATTGGCTTGCTCCGACATTCCCTTTGAATGTCCTATCAGTGAAGTCCGCGTAGCCCGTGTCAACGGAGAATACGTTATCAACCCCACTTTCGACCAGATGAAGGATGCCGACATGGATATCATGGTGGGCGCATCAGCCGACAACATCATGATGGTGGAAGGCGAGATGAAGGAAGTGAGCGAGCAGGACATGATTGGTGCTCTCAAGGCCGCCATGGACGCCATCAAGCCCATGTGCGAGATGCAGGTAGAGCTGTCGAAGGAACTTGGCAAGGACGTGAAGCGCGAGTATGACCATGAGGTCAACGACGAGGAACTTTGCGAGCAGATGAACAAGGAACTCTACCAGAAGGCTTATGACGTGACCAAGCAGGCTCTTGAGAAGCAGGCACGTCAGGAGGCTTTTGAAAATATCCTCACCGAATTCAAGGAAGCATACAACGCTGCCCATGCCGACCTCACAGAGGACGAGCTTGAGGAGAAGGCAGCCATGATGGACCGCTACTATCACGATGTGATGCGCGATGCCATGCGTCGTTGCATTCTCGACGAGGGCATTCGTCTCGACGGTCGTAAGACTGATGAGATTCGCCCCATCTGGTGCGAGGTTAGCCCGCTGCCCATGCCCCACGGAAGCTCTATCTTCACACGTGGTGAGACTCAGTCGCTCACTACCTGTACTCTCGGCACCAAGCTCGACGAGAAGATGGTTGACGACGTGCTCGACAAGAGCTACATGCGCTTCCTCCTCCACTACAATTTCCCACCGTTCTGTACTGGTGAGGCCAAGGCTCAGCGTGGCGTAGGTCGTCGCGAGATTGGTCACGGTCACTTGGCATGGCGCGGTCTGAAGGGTCAGATTCCTGAGGACTTCCCCTACACAGTGCGTCTCGTAAGCCAGATTCTTGAGTCAAACGGTTCGTCTTCTATGGCAACAGTATGTGCAGGTACTCTCGCCCTCATGGACGCAGGTGTACCAATGACGAAGCCTGTCAGCGGTATCGCAATGGGACTTATCAAGAACCCGGGCGAGGAGAAGTATGCCGTGCTTAGCGACATCCTCGGCGACGAGGACCACTTGGGAGATATGGACTTCAAGACCACTGGTACACGCGACGGTCTGACAGCCACCCAGATGGATATCAAGTGCGACGGTCTGTCATTCGAGATTCTCGAGAAGGCTCTCATGCAGGCAAAGGCAGGTCGCGAGCACATCCTCAACTGCATCACCGACACTATCGCCGAGCCACGTGCTGAGATGAAGCCACAGGTACCACGTATCGTACAGATTGAGATACCTAAGGAGTTTATCGGTGCTGTTATCGGTCCGGGGGGAAAGATTATCCAGCAGATGCAGGAGGACACTGGTGCCACAATCACTATCGACGAGATTGACGGAGTGGGCAAGGTACAGGTGAGCGCACCCAACAAGGAGAGCATCGACGCTGCCCTTGGCAAAATCAAGGCTATCGTTGCCATCCCCGAGGTTGGTGAGGTGTATGACGGAACTGTACGTTCTATCATGCCTTACGGTTGCTTCGTAGAGATACTCCCTGGCAAGGACGGTTTGCTCCACATTAGCGAGATTGACTGGAAGCGCCTTGAGACAGTTGAAGAGGCAGGTATCAAGGAAGGCGACAAGATAAAGGTGAAGTTGCTTGAGATTGACCCGAAGACAGGTAAGTACAAGCTCTCTCACCGAGTTCTTATCGAGAAGCCAGCCGACTATCAGGAGCGTCCCGCACGTCGTGAGCGTCCTGAGCGTGGTGAGCGTCGTCCTCGTCCCGAAAGAGGCGAGCGTCGTCCTCGTCCTGAGCGTGGCGAGCGTCGCCCACGTCCTGACCAGGAAGAAATCCACGAGCCACATGAGCCCAAGGACTTCAACGACTCTCTCGACAAGATGGATTTTTGAATTAGTTAACGAGTTAACAAGTTAACAAGTTGACGAGTTAACGAGTTGATTCATAAAATATATCCCGCAACAATCATAACGATCGTTGCGGGATTATTATATGTCATTGAATCCACTCTAATGACAAGTCAAATATATGAAATTGTTTAATTGGTCATTGTATTTTTCGATGCAAAGTTAAACAATTCATATTAATTATCATAAGAATATCGTGAAATAATTATCCTTCAATAAAAGAATTATCTTTATTGACCACTTTTTGCTTTATTGACCAAAAATAGCATAAAAAATCCCCATACTCTCGATGAATATGGGGATTATTATCGTTGTCTATGATACTACTTTTATTATAGTGTAGCCACTACCTCATGCTTACCGGGAGAATATGGCAGAACATCTCCATCAACAGCCTTGCCATCGATAGTGAGCGATGACAGACCGACTTGCTTGCCATCAGGATTCTTCACCGTGATAACATATTCCGCATCGCGGAAACGACGGGTTACTGTGTATTCCTTGGCAGTGGATGGCAGACAAGGACGAATGGCAAGACCGTCATAGTCGGGTTGAATACCGAGGATATACTGGCTGACGGTGAGCCACATCCATGCAGCAGTACCTGTGAGCCAAGAGTTCTTACCCTCACCCGGTTTGAAGGCATCCTTACCAGCCACCATCTGACAGTTGACGTATGGCTCCACCTTATGGAGCGTCTGGCGATTCTCCTCAACGTAAGAAGGCAGAATCTTGGTATAGTGTTCCCATGCCTCATTGCCTCGTCCTGCCACAGTCATACCGATGATAACCCACGGGTTGTTATGGCAGAAGATACCGGCATTCTCCTTATAGCCCTCGGGATAAGATGAAATCTCGCCCATTTCTACATGATAAACGGTATATGCCGGATTGTTGAGCACGATACCATGCTCGCAGTCCATCATCTTCTCCACCGAGTCGATAGCCTTGTCAACCATACCCTTGTCGAGTCCGATACCTGCCATTGTGCACCAGCCTTGACTCTCGATGAATATCTTACCCTCCTCGTTCTCGTTAGAACCGATCTTGTTGCCATAGAAGTCGTAGGCACGAAGATACCACTCGCCGTCCCATCCGTGCTTCTGCACTGCCTCATCCATACTGTTGACAGCCTTCTCCATAGCGTCGGCCTCAGCATTAAAGTCGGCAATGCCATATTTGGCGGCATCCTCACCACGGGCGGCAAGAGTGCGGCAGAGCTTTGCATACTCCTTACCCGTAACGACAAAGAGGCCGGCAATCATGAGCGACTCAGCCTTCGAACCCTCACTGTTGTTCTCGGTAGTCTGGAAACTCTCGTTGGGATCCCAAGAGAAGCAGTTGAGATTGAGACAGTCGTTCCAGTCGGCACGTCCAATGAGCGGCAAGGCATGAGGACCGAGGTTATTGGTGACATGCTCCATTGATATTTTGAGGTGCTCGAAGAGAGTCTTCTCGCTTCCTGGTTGATTATCGAAGGGCACAGGTTCGGCAAGGATAGAGAAGTCGCCTGTCTCCTTGAGATAAGCGGCAGTACCGAAGATGAGCCAGCAGGGGTCGTCGTTGAATCCACCACCGATATCGTTGTTTCCACGCTTGGTGAGAGGCTGATACTGATGATAGCAACCTCCATCGGGGAACTGTGTTGAAGCGATGTCGATGATGCGCTGACGGGCACGACTGGGCACGAGATGCACAAATCCGACAAGGTCCTGATTGGAGTCACGGAATCCCATACCACGTCCCACTCCACTCTCGAAGAACGAGGCAGAACGTGAGAAGTTGAACGTCACCATACACTGGTATTGATTCCAGATATTCACCATACGGTCGAGCTTGTCATTGCCGCTCTTCACACTATATATACTGAGCAGTCGGTTCCAATAGTCATTCAGTTGGGCGAAAGCTGCATCAGCCTTTGCTGTCGTGTTGAAAGCCTCGATAAGGGCGTGAGCCTTGGTCTTATTGATGGTCTGATGAGCCTCAAATTTCTCATCTTGCTCATTCTCGATATATCCGAGAAGGAAGACGAAGTCCTTGCTTTCTCCCGGGGCGAGAGTGACCTCTATATATTGTGAAGCTATCGGACTCCATCCGTGTGCATGACTGTTGCGTGGCTTACCCTCAACCACAGCATCAGGTGCAGATTTCTCACTATACAATCCCACGAATGTCTCGCGGTCGGTGTCGAATCCCTGTATCTCGGCATTTACGGTATAGAAAGCATAATGATTGCGACGCTCGCGATATTCAGTCTTGTGATAGATGGTAGAACCCTCAATCTCCACCTCACCCGTAGAGAAGTTGCGTTGGAAGTTCTCCATATCCGTGGCGGCATTCCACAGACACCACTCTGTGAAAGAGAACAGTTTCAGACTCTTTGTCTCACCGGTAATGTTGCGAAGCGTGAGTTTCTGCACCTCAGCCCAGGTCTTCAGAGGCACGAAGAAGAGAGCCGAAGCCTCAACACCGTCTTTCACACCCGTGATACGGGTATATCCCATACCATGTCGGCACTCGTAGGAATCGAGCGGAGTGCGACAGGGTTTCCATCCCGGACTCCATATCGTGTCACCATCCTTGATGTAGAAATATCGACCGTCGTTGTCCATTGGCACATTGTTATATCTATATCGAGTGATTCGGCGGAATTTTGCATCCTTATAGAAACTATATCCACCAGCCGTATTAGATATCAAAGAAAAGAAATCCTCATTGCCAAGATAATTAATCCAAGGCCATGGGGTCTTGGGATCGGTGATGACATACTCGCGGTTGGCGTCATCAAAGTGTCCGTACTTTTTTTCCATAATGTTATTCTTTATGTTTGGTTAAATTGATTTATCAGTGCAAAAATAGTTCTTTTTATTTAATCTTACAAGATATTGATGTTAAATGTTTGCAAATTTGATAAGATATGCAATAAATTTTGTAATTTTGCAGCATAATTTGAATATATGGACGGAATTGCAATAGGATTATTGGTACCATTCTTGGGCACCATCATTGGCGCATCATTCGTGTTCTTCATGCGCCACGAGATGAATGTGATTGTGCAGAAATCGCTTCTCGGCTTTGCCTCGGGAGTGATGGTGGCAGCATCGTTTTGGTCGCTGCTTCTGCCAAGTCTTGACTTCACGGCTGATGCCGAGGGAATAATGCAAGTATTGCCGTCGGCAGTGGGATTCCTACTTGGCATGGGATTTCTGCTTGCCATCGACCAGTTTACTCCCCACCTTCACATTGGCGACGACCATCCCGAAGGAATGAAGTCGGGGTTGTCGCGCACTGCAATGCTCTCGCTTGCCGTCACTATCCACAACCTTCCCGAAGGAATGGCTGTGGGAGTGGTACTCTCTGGCTTTATCGCTGGCGACATGGGTATCACGGCAATGGCAGCACTGACAATGTCGGTGGGTATAGCCATACAGAATATTCCCGAGGGAGCGATTGTGTCGATGCCCCTAAAGGCTGAGGGTAACAGCAGATGGCGCTCTTTCCTTATAGGCAGTCTTAGTGGTATTGTGGAACCAATAGGAGCCATACTCGTGATACTACTCACATCGTGGCTCACTCCCGCCATGCCCTATATGCTTGCCTTCGCAGCGGGCTCGATGCTTTATGTGGTAATTGAGGAACTGATACCCGAGGCGAGCGCGGGCGAGCACAGTAATATCAGCACTATTGGCTTTGCCATCGGATTTGTGCTGATGATGATTCTGGATGTGGCGCTTGGGGGGAATTAGGAAATGAGGAATGGCTGCGCAAACCGAATGCAGAGCCGAGCTTGCTCGAGCTATGCTGAGGTGAAGCCAGACATCGACGTAGTCAATGAGGAATTAGGAATGAAGAATAAATTTAGAGCAACACCTTTGAGGTTTTTACTTAACCTTATTATAATATATATAGCCTACGGCGTGTGTCGTGTGGCTTTCGTGATGGAGAATTGGGGACTGTTCGCCTCTGACTTCCAATGGAGCTCTGTGCCCGAGATGATGCATGGAGCATGGATGTTCGACACGTCAGCCATACTATATACCAATATGCTGTATGCACTGCTGATGCTTATCCCGCTGCATTATAAGGAAACGAGGGGATGGCAGATGACAGCCAAGTGGGTATATATCATTGTGAATGGAGCGTGCATAGCTGCCAACCTTGCCGACAGTGTGTATTTCAAATACACCATGAGACGTACGACAAATACCGTATTCTCTGAATTCAGCAACGAGGGTAATATCGGCAGTATCATCGGGGTTGAGTTCCTGCGCCATTGGTATCTCGTTCTCCTATTTATTATAATAATGTGGGGGATGTGGAAATGCTATTTCATGCGCAATACCAAGGGAATGACATGGGCATCCTACAAACCACGAGGCAAGGAACTCATTGGATATTACGTTGTGCATACCATTTGCTTCGGGCTCTTTATTCCTCTTTGTATATGCGGTATGCGCGGAGGAGCCACCACTGCCGTACGTCCCATTACCATCAGTAATGCCAATCAATATGTTGCCCATCCTCAGGAGGCTGGCATAGTGCTCAACACACCATTCTCAATCATCCGCACCATAGGCAAAAAGGCTTTTGAGATTCCCGAATATATGTCGGAGGAGGAAATGAACGCCTTATATTCGCCCCTCAAGAATAATCAATCATCAACAATCAGTAATCAATCATCAGTAATCAGTAATCAATCATCAAAGAAGAACGTGGTAATCCTGATAGTCGAGAGTTTCGGGCGAGAATATATCGGAGGCTATAACAAATGGCTCGACGGAGGAAAATACAAGGGATATACACCTTTTGTGGATTCGCTGATGCAGCATAGTCAGACATTCCTCTACTCATATTGCAACGGCAGGAAGAGTATCGATGGTATGCCGAGCATACTTTCGGGCATTCCGATGTTCGTAGAACCGTTCTTCCTCACTCCCGCCTCAATGAACGACGTGAGCGGCATAGCTGGCGAATTGAAAAACAAGGGATATTATTCGGCATTCTTCCACGGAGCAGAAAACGGTTCGATGGGATTCCAGGCATTTGCACGCAAGACCGGCTTCACCGACTATTTCGGCAGGACGGAATATGATGCCGACAAGCGATTTGGTGGCGACAAGGACTTCGACGGAATGTGGGCAATATGGGACGAACCGTTCTTGCAGTTCTTTGCCATGAAGATGTCGGAGTTCAAGCAACCGTTTGTGTCCGCAGTCTTCACTGCCTCATCCCATCATCCATATAAGGTGCCGGAGAAATACAAGAATATATATAAGGAAGAAGGCATTGCCATCCATAAGTGCATAAGATATACCGACAATGCCTTGCGACAGTTCTTCGAAAAGGCAAAGACACAACCATGGTACAAGAACACCTTGTTTGTCATAACGAGCGACCACACCAACCTGAGCGACCATGCCTATTATCAGACCGACCTCGGCGGATTCTGTTCGCCCATCATCTTCTTCGACCCAAGCGGCGACCTGAAACCCGGAATGCGCAATGCCATCGCGCAACAGATTGACATCATGCCCACGGTACTGTCTTATTTAGGATATGACCGCAAGTATGTGGCTTTCGGTTGCGACCTGCTCACCACCAAGGACGAGGACACATGGGCAGTCAACTATCTCAACGGCATCTACCAATACGTCAAGGGCGACTGGCTGTTGCAGTTTGACGGACATAAGGCAAAGGCTTTATACCGCTTCCGCACCGACCTTCTGCTCAAGGAAAACCTCTTGTCTAAAGAGCCAAAAATTGCGGCAGACATGGAACGTCAGGTAAAAGCCATCATCCAGTCGTATATGACGCGAATGGTGAATAATCAGTTAACAAGTTGACGAGTTATTTGTTTATTTCCCCGAGATAGTCATACAATTTCTGTAGATAAGCCTTTGACTTCTTTGTCCTGTCATCTACTGACTTGTCTGCGGATGATGCTGCTACAGTCTTCTGGGTATTGTCGAAGATTGCATATCCAGTGGAATCTATCAATCCCATGGCATCGGGAAAAGTGAAGAAAGCGAAGTGTGGAGCATCGGCATCAAGCAAGTCCTTGGAATACATAAACTCGTCATGCGGCAATCCAAGCATAGCCAAAATTGTAGCCGAGATGTCAATCTGACTGCCGATTGTCTCCATCTTGCGAGGCTCCGTAATCATTCCACCAAGCATGATAAGCGGAATCTCATATCGCCATAGCTTATAATTGTCAATCTTCTCGGGCCAACAACCGAGATGGTCAGGAACTATCACCACCAAAGTATTCTTCCATTGCGGCAGTTTCTTCATACTCTCGACAAAGCGACCAAGATGATGGTCGGCATACGAGAAAGCATTCAGTTCAGGTCGCTTCATCTTATGATAGTCGGGCACGTCAAATGGCTCATGACTACTGCCCGTCATCATTACCTTGAAGAATCGTTTTGATAAATCAAATGACTTGATATCTGCGAGTATTTGGTCATACACGGGTCCGTCAGCCACTCCCCATTTACCTGTTTGGAGCTTCTTGTCGAAGTCAAACTGATGTGTGATATGTTGGAATCCCGTTCCTATAAGATATGACTTCATATTACTATAATTGGCGTCTCCCCCGTAATAGAAATGCGTGTCATAGCCGTTCTTGCCAAGTGAGCCT
>JBJEAY010000426.1:0-1931 GCA_051869575.1 Prevotella sp.
AACTGGGCGGACTGCTCCTCCAACTGGGCGGACTGCTCCTCCAACTGGGCGGACTGCTCCTCCAACTGGGCATCTTGCTCAGCTATTCTCTGGTCGCGCTTCATAATAGCAGTGTCGCGAGTCTCAATGGCAGAGAAATACTCGTCCTCAACATTCATGTCCTGACGCAATTTCGCATCAGATGCCGCCGTAAGAAGACGATGCAGGATATGCATCATCTCGGCATCCCCGTCGTATGCTGAGTCATCAATCTTCAACACCTGACGGTTCTGACCATCCTTGTTCGTCTGGTCAAACACACTCAACACCTCGACAAGGCGATTGTTTACACGACCATGCAGAAGTGGTATCTGAACAATTATACTGTCATGCACAAGACTCTCGACAAACGGGTCGGGCATTCCCTTGGTAACCTCCTTGCCGTCATAATCGTATGACTTGTGTCTTACATATAGCACAGGCTCCTCAATATCCCCCACCCTATGACCAAGCAGATACACGGTTATCATCGGTATGCCATAGCCGTTGGGGTTGTCATCCTTAAGAATGTTGTCGGGATTAGCATACTGCGTACCCAAATACTGACGGAAACGCAACGTCTCCGTCTCAAGCCATGTCTTCTGAAGTTCAATCAGCACAAGTTTAAGGCTACCATCATCCTGACGCACCTTAGCACCGAAATCTATGCGGAACATGGAAATCTTGTCACGCGTACCGTTGGTATATTCATGCTTGCGCATCTCCACCTCAACGACTTCACGCTTCAAGAGAGCCGATAGCACTGTCTTGGCTACGCGGTTGTCCTCCATAAGATACTTGAACACCGCATCGTAAATTGGGTTTGCAACACTTATAATCATAATCGTATTTTATTTTATCGCTGCAAAATTAAATAATAAAACGGATATTACCAAATAATTGGAAGAAAAAGTTTATCTTATTGACATAAAATGAAAATATTTTCTCTTTTCCTTTGTATTGTCTTCGATTTGCACTATCTTTAAATAAGATAGGCGGCATCTCAACAATAAAAATAAAAGTTTTTGTGACTTTTATTTTGTATTGTCTTCGATTTGCACTATCTTTGCAGCCGAATTACGAGAATATGGTAACATAGCATGAAAGAAAGAGAGAGAAAAAAGAAACTATTCGAGATGATATGGCGTGAGAATTTCTCGCGTCTGTATTATGTTGCATACGATTTCTTGCAAGACGAAGAGGCAAGCCGCGATGTAGTAAGTGAGGTGTTCACCAAGGCATGGCAAAAATGGGACGAGATACAACCCGAAACTATTAAGGGGTATCTGTTTATAGGCGTGCGCAACTCATGCTATAACCGACTGCGCGAGCAAGGGGCACACGACCGCTACGCCGACTACGTGAAGCATTTCTACGACAATGCCGAATATAACCTTATTGATGAAATTGACGAAAGAATAACCGCCCTGAACAGAATTGTGGAACAATTGCCACCAAAGACACAATTCGTGCTTCGCCAATGCTACTACGAGGAACATACATACAAGGAAGTCGGCGATATGTTGGGAATGTCGTCAGATGGAGTAAAAAAGCATATTGTCAAGGCATTCTCAATCCTAAGAGAACACTTTAATGTTAAAAAAAGATAGTATAGTACCCATGAATTCAATAATCGTGTATTATTAATAAAACGAACGCTATGAAAGAAGACAACAACTCAGGTATGGCAAATTTGAATATGCATATGCCGACAGAAGATGAGCAAATGCAGCTGAAAATGGCCTTGGGACGCTCCTCACGTCCCGAACCAAATGTTGATGCCGAATGGAACAAATTCATTGGCAGGACATCATCGCCTGCCATTATCAAACGTATGGCATGGTTGGGGGTTGCTGCGGCTGTGGCTTTAGTGGTATTCCTATTGACCCAGACCCTTATTCCCAATGAGCGTG
>JBJEAY010000427.1:0-1926 GCA_051869575.1 Prevotella sp.
ATCTTTAGTTCTAATTGATCCATAATCGACGTTTTTATAATTAGTTGTTTCGTTTCTGCTGCAAAATTACACCGATAAATAGAAAAAAACAAGAAACCCATCCAGCATTACCGCCGAATGGGTTTCTTGTTTTGTCCAAATATGTTAACTGCCTGAATATCAAATATTAGATACAGACTCCAAAAAACTTTTCCGCACTCTCATCCGCTATATTTTGATGTTCTTTTGCCTTAGATATTCGGCAGGAGTCATTCCTTCAACCTTGCGGAAAGTACTGAAGAATGATGATTTCCTAAAGCCACATCTCTCACTCAACGCCTGTATCGTGAATGTCTGATACTCACCCTCGGCAATGAGTTTCTTGAACTCCTCCAAGCGATAGTGGTTGATGAAGTCGTAGTAGTTGACTTTAAGGTGCTGCGAGAACACATAGCTCAACTTCGCCACCGACACATGCAACACCTTGGCGATGTCACCTCGCTTCAATTCGGGGTTGCGGTAGGCGTGCTCCTTCTCCAAATAATCCTTCATCCGCATTGAGATGTCTTCACATTCAGTTTTGCTCATCCTCATCTGCTGATACTTAGAGGATTCACTTGCAGGTTCCGTGTTCTCAAGTTCCCCGCGCATCTCTTCCACCATCGAGTCCATTTCCACCAGTGCATCGGCAATGTCATTTCTTTCATTCAACAATGACTTTGTTCTCTTGTGATATTGTTTCCATGCCAACAGCAATATCAGTGAAATGACAATAACAACTATCTCAACAATAAATGCCACCGAGGGCACAACTGAAATATTGTATGTTGTTTCAGTACCCGACATACCCGCCTGTCGGACAACAAGCCTGTGGGTTCCAAGAAGAAGACTCGGCATTGTCATCTCCTCACCATTCTTAAATAAATGCCACTTCTTTTCACCGTCAATCCGATACTCGAAAAGCCTTCCCACCGGTTTTGCATAATCGTTAAGGACTGCCATGGCTGACAAAGACTGGGATTTGAAGTTCCAAGTCAATCTGATATTATTGGAAATGTTAACGTTACGCATCTCTGCAATAGAGAGATGATTACTGCCAATCATAACCGAATAAAGCATGACACGATGGTTTCTCCTGTTAACACATTCCCACATCTGTTTAATAGACATAGTCTTCAATCCGTCGGGCGATGCCACCCACAGAGTGTCACCCACTGCGCAGATGCCGCCCTTAAGGAAATGCATGCTCTGTATTCCCATTCCATAACCGAAATGAATCATGCGCTTGCCGTTGATACATATTCTGAACAGTCCCTTTTCTGAAGTCACCCACAAGCCGCTGTCATTGTCGCAATACACGGAGTTGCAAGTCTCGTCGATAAGTCCATCGGCAATGTCCAACTTTCCGAATTTGTGCATTTGGGTATCTGTATAGTAGATGCCGTTTCTATTACCCATAAACAGCTGACCTGCCTCAGTGAAAGAACCCGTGAGATAAGCCTCCTGATTGAAAAAACCTTTCGGGAATAATTTTTCCGAAAGAAAATCCCCATTGGCTGACATAACCGAAAGCCCTTGCGACCCTCCTATCCATCTGCTGCCATCGGGTGCAAAGGATACACTCGAAATAGTCCCGCTTTTTATACCGCTGTTATTGTTGTTGAGATATGTCATCTCCTCATTTTCATTCATTATCACCACACCCGTGTTGGTACCTATCCATAAACGATTGTCCGCAGCCTTCTTTATGACGATTATCGTTCCCTCCCCTTTCAGATTGGCGAAAGCCTCCACTCTCTCTGGACGTTGCGACGAAACACCGAGACGGTGAAGACCGGCATCATACGTACCTATATAATAATTGTCGCCCAACCGCTCAATGCCCGTAACAATATTTCCACCTCCCAACATCGACGCATCAAAATGCGCTACATTGCCTGTTAACTC
>JBJEAY010000428.1:0-1921 GCA_051869575.1 Prevotella sp.
ATCTGTTTTTCCATATCCAAAAGCCGCTTACCTCTTATTTTATCTTGGTCAAAAGAAAAGCTGCTGAACAAATCCAAATCGACACTCTTACGATGCCCTATGCGTAAGGCAAGAGATGTACCGCCTACAAGATTAAATCCTGCAAGCAAGGGTTCTGACTGAAGCTCTTTCAAGAGTTCCAAAGTTCCAGTTTCGATTGTTTCTTTGTATAGCATTTCAGTTCCTCCTTATTTAGGTTGAAATAGTGACATACAAAATGCATGTCAATCGGATTTAAATATGGAACGCTTTTTATGATTTCGCGGAATCCTTGTATTCCACCATACTTGTCGAACGCCGCATAATAATCTTCGGGAAAACCAAGTTCTATCACCCTTTGTACAACAATTCTCTTCGACTTGTCCCAATCGAAATTGTTCAAGTCGTATTCCCATAACAATGACGGGTTTAAATTGTGTCCTCCTGGGACGTATTTGTTTAATATTACCATTGCGGTCAGTTTTCTCGCTACAAAAATAATAAAAATATGTCTATCTGCAAAACTTTTTATGAAAAAATGCTATTATTTTCCTTAAAAATGCGGTTTTTAGAATAAAAAGCAGTAATTTTGCAGCCATGAGAATAGATATTATATCAGTTTTGCCCGAAATGATTGAGGGCTTCGTCAATGAGTCAATACTCGCAAGGGCTCAGAAAAAGGGTCTTGCGGAAATACATCTTCATAACCTGCGCGACTACACTCTCGACAAGTGGCGACGCGTGGACGACTATCCTTACGGAGGATTTGCCGGCATGGTGATGCAGTGCGAACCGATAGACCGCTGCATATCGGCGCTGAAAGCCGAAAGGGATTACGACGAGGTGATTTACACTTCGCCCGACGGCGAGCAGTTCACCCAGCACGTGGCCAACGACCTTTCGCTCAAAGGCAACCTTATTATATTATGCGGCCACTACAAGGGTATCGACCACAGAATACGCGAGCATCTCATCACGCGCGAGATAAGTATTGGTGATTATGTGCTCACGGGTGGCGAGTTGGCAGCAGCTGTGATGGCTGATGCCATAGTGAGAATTGTGCCCGGAGTGATTGGCGACGAACAGAGTGCGCTGTCTGACTGCTTCCAGGACGACCTGCTATCGGCTCCCATATACACGCGCCCTGCCGATTACAAGGGATGGAAAGTGCCCGACATACTGCTCAGCGGCAATGAGGCCAAAATCAAGCAGTGGGAAATGGATCAGGCCATGGAGCGCACCAGACTGCTGAGGCCCGACCTGTTGGAGGATTTGAATAATTAAAAAAATAAAATATTAAAAAATTAAAATATTAAAGTATTAGGGATTTACAATAATTCTCACCAAGCTGGAAGCCTTCTTCATAGAGTGCTTCCAGTTTTTTTTCGTCTTTCTCTATCCTGTCAACATCCATCGGGCGCAAAGGGCGGATTACATCCACGAGTCCCTTGTCCTCCATCTCTTCCACCATCTCAAGCTGACGGTTGTATTCGGCAATTCGTCGGCTGAGTGTAACTCGCAAGCGGGGATAGTTCTTATAAATAAATTTCGGAATCTTGCGGTCTTTCGACGTATTGCGATAACCACGATTGCGGGTGAGTATGAGCAGATTATGTTCATAACCTTCGGCTATAGCATGCTCCACAGGTATGCTGTCAACAATCCCCCCGTCGAGATAGGGTTGGCCGTCAACATTTATTATCTGACTTACGTAGGGCAAACTGCTGCTGGCACGGCATATATCAAGTAGTCGCTGGCGGTTGCCGTCTTTCTCTGTCAGGTATTCGGCGCGCCCTGTATTGCAGTTGGTCACCACCATCTCAAATGTGGATGGCGAGGCGAAATATGTGTCGTAGTCATAGGGAATGAGTTCGTTGGGGAATCGGTCGTATAGCAGTTCGGG
>JBJEAY010000429.1:0-1916 GCA_051869575.1 Prevotella sp.
GAAGAAATTACATTTTGCAGTAATTCTTCAACCATTGATTGGAGAGAGAGATTATGTATCTTTGCATAATGCTCTGCTTTCTCATATATCGTATTATCTATCGTAATGGTATTCATAATTTTTATCTTTATATTATTCTGGGGGCAAAATTACGATTAATTTTTCAATTATGCAAGAAAAGGGGAGAAAAATTTGGGATAATTGATTTTTTTCAGGTTTATATGAGATTTTTTGTGGGGATGTGTGAACATAAATCCCACACGCGGAAGGAAATCCAGTGTGGGATTATCTAAAATTAAGCGACAGTTCAAATATATTGGGAGTTGCTCACTTTCTAAAGTTGAGTTAAATGAGGTGAAGAAGTCGTTTAAAGCTAATTAAAATAGAATATGCTTTTATTGCAAAAAACGGTTAAATATTTGGTAAATCCAAATTTATTACTTAACTTTGCAACGGTTTACAGGCTAATCACTCCTGCAACATAATTGAAAAGATGGGTACATACATTAATAGAGGCAACAGTGAGTTCCGTGACATCGTGAGTCATGAGTATATCGACAAGACGTCGCTGATACCATTCATCAACGACACCCTCAACTCCGAGAACCGCTATAGCTGCGTCACCCGCTGCCGACGATTTGGAAAGTCGATGGCGGCAAAGATGCTGTGTGCCTATTATGACAAGTCGTGCGACTCGCGCGATCTGTTTCGTGGCTTGAAGGCAGAGCAGGACAAGTCATTCGAGACATATCTCAACCGATATGTCGTGATATATCTTGACGTGACATCATTCACCGCACGCCCGGAACTCAGGGTAAATATTGTGCGGAATATACAGAATAAAATTATAAAGGAGCTGAAGAGTGCATTTCCTGACGTGAATTATGATGAAGGTGAAGACCTTATGGATACCCTTTCCGCCATTCACCAAGATACTGGTGAACAGTTCTTTTTCATCATCGACGAGTGGGATGCCATCTGTCGCGAGTTTCCCGACCGCCAGAAGATGAAGGGCGATCCCGCGACGGTCGTTCCCACCATCTTGGACGAGTATGTGATGTTGCTTCGCCGGTTGTTCAAGACCCAAGATTCTGACAGGGTCTTCGCCGGGGCATATCTCACAGGCATCTTGCCCATAAAGAGATACAACACCGAGTCGGCACTGAACAATTTCTGCGAATATTCGATGATACGTCCAGGCAAGATGGCTAAGGATTTGGGATTCACCCACGAGGAAGTGGAGGCGTTATGCGAGAAACACGAAATGGACTTGCGTGAAATGGAACGCTGGTATGACGGTTATCGTATAGGAAGGGCTTCACGCATGTTTAATCCTTATTCGGTGGTCAAGGCTATCAGGAATGAAGAGTATGGCAGCTACTGGACAACCACCGGGGCATACGACTCGGTAATCACCTATATCCAGATGAATTTCGAAGGCCTGAAGGACGATGTGATACGTATGCTTGCAGGTGAGCGCGTGGATGTGGATACAACTGAGTTCCTCAACGACATGCACATCGTGCGCAGCAAGAACGACGTGCTCACTGTGATGATTCATCTCGGATATTTGGCATACGATTTTGAAACACAGGAGTGCTATATCCCCAACAAGGAGGTGGCTGACGAGATGAACAATGCCATAAAGGCAACGTCGTGGGAAGCCATAGCCAAGACTATCATCAACTCCAAAAATCTTATCAACGCCACCATCTCTGGCAACGAGCAAGCCGTGGAGCGCGCCATCGAATTGGCCCACGACGAGAACACCAGCATACTCTCATACAACGACGAGAACTCTCTTGCCTGCGTGCTCTCCCTGGCATATATATGGGCAAGAAACGAGTATGTCATCCATCGCGAGTATGCCACAGGCAAGGGCTATGCCGACCTCGTTCTGATTCCCCGTCGCAACG
>JBJEAY010000430.1:0-1914 GCA_051869575.1 Prevotella sp.
GCCTGCGGGAAATATCCGCAGTGGATGCATGAGAAGCTGGTAGCCTATGCGACAGACAAGTGACGCTAACCTTGACAGTGGGAAGTGAAGCGGACTCTTTATAGATGGAAGGAGCGGATTAAACCGTTTTTATGCAGATTTTGAGTTGAATATTTGCAGGATTCAAATTATTTTTGTACTTTTGCACCGCAGTCCCGGTAATTCCTCTCCCAGACTCAGTGCTGGTGAAGAATCCGGGTTTTCTTTTTATAGCATGTCATGAAGCGAGAGATGGACATTATCAGCGAGGCTTTTTCATCTCAACGTCTGAAAAAATACATTCGACTGTATGATGGCGATGAGGCGAAGATTGTGGCTCATTACAAGGCTAATTTGGCTTTGACAGAGTCGCTATATACAAGTCTGTCTGTATTTGAGGTTACGCTGAGGAATGCTCTCTCGAAGGAACTGGAGCAGATGATGGGGCGAAAGGACTGGTATGCTGTCTTCCCATCGAATCCGGCACTGAAAAGTCTTACGAGTGAGGTTACGGTGGCCATCAGGCATATCTCGCAGAGGGGCGAGATGGTGTCGCCTGACAAGATAGTAGCCGAATTGACATTTGGTTTTTGGGTTACTTTACTGAACAGCGAGTACGAATTGACGCTTTGGAAGGGTTTGCGCCTTGCTTTTCCGTATATGCCCAAGAAGGACAGGAAACGCAAAAATGTGTCATCGCCCTGCAATGCACTGAGGAAACTGAGAAACAGGGTGTTTCATCATGAATCAATTTGTTGGGACTTGGACTATATCTCTGGCATTCACAGCCGTCTGGTTCAGGTATTGGGTTGGATGAATAAGGATATGCCCGTTTGGCTTGAAGGTGTTGACAATTTCCATAGAGTGTTGGATAGCATCCGCAACTCGTCTGCAGGCTTAAAAGTCTGAACAATAATTCTCTTATCCAAAGAGACATGGGTCGTGTCTCTTTATTCTTGTTCATTTGTGATTATATTTGTGGTATATACAGTTGCCTTTCTTTGATGATACGCTTCTTGCAGGATATGCAGGGTGCGTATGTCGTTATTCCTATTTTTGCGCAAAGACAGCCATTATCGTTCAACTGTGCGCTGAAAAAGAAACAAGTTGCCGAATAGATAATTGTAGAAAATCAATGTTTTGTTTTATCTCCTTGACTTTATCCAATAGGTTGAACGTCAGATAAATGGAGTTTTCCCTTTTTCTGCGTTCATCCAGTTTAGGTTAGGGTCAAGGTTAAAGTTTAATATATGAAATACTTACTTGTAGTGGCTCACCCCGACGACGAGGTGCTCGGGGCTGGAGCGTCGATGTGGAAATGGTCGCATGATGGCGACGAGGTGGAAGTGTGCATCATGTGTACGGAGGCTAAAGCTCGTGCTTTCCGTCCTTCGGATGCAGAACTGGAGGGCGACACGGATGCTGCTGTGTCGTATCTCGGAGTGAAGAAAAAATACGAGGGCACGTTTCCGAATATTGAGATGAATACGGTGCCGCATCTGAAGCTGGTGCAGTTTATCGAGGGGGCAATACGAGAGAGTGAGCCGGATGTGATCATCACGCATCATCCTGCCGACACGAACAACGACCATCTGCAGACGTCGATGGCGTGTCAGGAGGCTATACGATTGTTCCAACGCAGGCCGGAGGTGAAGCGCGTGAAGGAGTTCTGGTATATGGAGGTGCCTTCGTGTACGGAGTGGAAAATCAACAATTCCATAAAATGCTTTGAGCCGAACTGCTTTGTGGAGGTTGGCAAGGATGGTGTTGATGCCAAGATTAAGGCACTGTCGATGTATCGCGGTGTGATGCGCCCCTATCCTCACCCTCGTTCTGCGGAGTATATCACAGGACTGGCAGCAGTGAGAGGCGGACAATGGGGCGTGAATTACGCTG
>JBJEAY010000431.1:0-10560 GCA_051869575.1 Prevotella sp.
GTTTTCTTCGCTTGCACAGAAGAAGGGCATCAACCTTGATTTCTCCGCTGACGAGGGTGAATGTATTGTAAAGGTTGACGTGAAGAAACTCGAACGAATGGTGTATAACCTCTTGGGCAATTCCATAAAGTTTACGCCCCAGGGCGGTAAGATAAGTCTGCAATCCACCCATACCGATGAAGCACTGACCATCAGCGTGGGCGACACAGGTTCTGGCATTGACAAGGAAGACCTGAACAAGATATTCGAACGATTCTATCAGATAGGCAACAACTCTGACGAGGGAACAGGCATTGGATTGGCATTAGTGAAAAAATATGCCGAACTGATGGGAGGAAGAGTGGAGATAGAGTCGAACACCGCCAACGATAATGCAGGAAATACAGGTACAAGGATTTCTATTATTATTCCCACATCCTCAACCAACGACTCGACAAACGATGCCACTGCCCCCACAGCGGCAATAACCAACAATCTCTCGCCCGACAATCTGTTGGCTTGTTCGAATATGCCATCCGCTGTCATAGAAAACGAACAGCACATCACCGAAGAAGAGACACGTCCTGTTGCCATGGTTATTGACGATAATGCCGACATGCGCTCATTTATCAGCTCTCTGCTTAGCGACAAATACCGTGTGCTCACCGCTGTCAACGGGGAGCAAGGACTGCAAATGGCAACAGAGAACGTGCCCGACATCGTGATATGCGACGTGATGATGCCAGTGATGGATGGATTGGAATGTTGCAAGCGACTGAAGAACGATGTCTGTACAAGCCATATTCCAGTGATACTCCTCACTGCCTGCAGTCTTGACGAGCAAAGGGTCAGTGGACTGCAATCAGGAGCCGAAGCCTATATAGCCAAACCGTTCAACAGTTCGGTGTTATTGGCTCAGATCGACACATTGCTTAAGAACCGTGTACGTGTGAACTTAAGCAAGGCGACTGTGGATAAGCCTAAGAGTGAAAAGAAGGAGGCTTCATTGGTTATTGACCTGCATAGTGACGACCCGTCATTGTCGAGATACGACCGTGGGTTCTTGAAGAAGATTCATGAAAATGTAGAAAGCAACTATGGTGATGAAAATTTCAGTGTGGAGATTCTCGCTGACAAGATGTGTCTCAGCCGCACTCAGCTATATCGCAAGTGTAAGGCCCTTACAGGCATCACACCGGTAGAACTCATACGCAACACCCGACTTGAGCATGCTCGCGAAATGTTGCTCAACGGATATGAATCAATATCCAATGTCGCTACAGCGGTCGGCATACCTAATGCAACTTATTTCACCAAGTGTTACAAGGCGTATTTCGGTGATTATCCGAAAAATACAATGTCTTAGCCATTGACTAACAAATTTGTTTCGCCAAAGACCTCGTTATTAAATATATGTTACACACGATAAAGGTTGCAACAATTGTGATATTTGTTGCAACCTTATTTTTTGCTTCTTTTCATGTTTATTACTAATTTTGCACCCAAAAACAACCGACAACTGGTTTAATCGGAATAATAAACAATATTTATAATAGTAACTAAAGATTTAAGAATTATGACCAAAAGAATTATTATGGTGCTCACCACCCTGATGATTTTTGCCATGGAGACATTCTCGCAGACGGTAAAGATTACAGGAACTGTAGTGAGTAAGACTGACGGCGAGTTGCTGATAGGCGCTACTGTCAGGGAAATGGGAACACAAAAGGCTACAATCACTGATTTTGACGGCAATTTTGCCATTGAGGTCAATGCAGGAGCCAAGCTGCAGTTTAGCTATGTGGGATTCGAGACAAAGACTATGACTGCTGCCAACGGTATGAAGGTGGAGCTGGAAGACATCGCAAGCCTCAAGGAGGTGGTGGTGACTGGTTATACCACTCAGCGCAAGGCCGACCTCACGGGTTCGGTTGCTGTCGTTGAGACAAAAGCCCTGAAGACCTCTTCCGAGACCGACCCCATGCGTGCATTGCAGGGTAGGGTGGCTGGTGTGACCGTGACATCCGACGGTTCGCCAAGCG
Organism: Prevotella sp.; assembly: GCA_051869575.1. Classification (GTDB taxonomy): domain Bacteria; phylum Bacteroidota; class Bacteroidia; order Bacteroidales; family Bacteroidaceae; genus Prevotella. Next base: position 2,022 of record JBJEAY010000431.1, read on the forward strand.
GTACAGGAACAGTGCGTATTCGTGGTATCGGTTCGTTCAATGCCTCACAGGACCCATTGTTCATCATCGATGGTGTGCCAACAACAGCGTCACTGAATTCGTTGAACATGAACGACATCGAGAGTATGCAGGTGCTGAAGGATGCCGCTTCGGCTTCAATCTATGGTTCGCGAGCAGCCAATGGTGTAATCATCATCACAACCCGAAAGGGAAAGAAGGGTGAGAAGGTGAAGGTGGATTTCTCTGCCAATCTCACTATGCAGTATTATGACTCACAGTCGAAGATGAAACTCTGCAACACGTCAGAGTATGCTACCGCAATGGCACAGGCTGCACTGAACGACGGACTTGACCCTGTGACTTACGCACAGAACTATGGTCTTAACCTCAACGCCACTGTTGGAACACCTATCCGTGTGTATAACCCCGCAACCAACAGCTACAATGAATATACCGTCAATGGCTATTATGACGGATATATCAACCAGAAGAGGACGATGCGCTATTCAGATACCGATTGGTTGGATGCCATCTCGCGCACTGGCGTATCTCAGAGCTACGACCTTTCTATTTCAAATGCAACAGACAAATTCTCTGCCCTGTTCTCCCTTGGATACAAGAATAACAGCGGTATTCTGAAATACACAGACTTCCAGAATATCTCGGCTCGTCTGAACATGAGCTATAACGTCAACAAGATGGTGACTGTGGGTGAGAACTTCACACTGACATATACCGACCAGGTGAACTCTTATCCTATGGAGAACGCCTTGAAGATGTCTCCTACAGTGCCTGTGTATGAGGAAGACAACAAGACTTTCGGTGGTCCTGTAGGAGGTATGAGCGACCGCCACAATCCTCTTCGCGAACTATATGACAACCGTGACAACCGCCTGAAGATATGGCGTCTGTTCGGAAACGCATACGTTGACATCAAACCGATGAAGGGACTTGTGCTCCGTTCAAACTTCGGTCTTGACTATGATGCGGCATTCATTCATTCGGTGAGATATTCGTTCCATTCGGATATCGTCAACAACAACACTCCGAGTACAACACTTTCTCAGGCAAATGACTTGAAATGGACATGGAGTAATACTGCTACATACAACTTCACATTGTTCAACGACCATACGTTCAACCTGCTCGCCGGTATGGAACTTTTCCGCCAAAGCAGGGTTGACTTCTCGGGATATGCCGAGGACTTCGACATTGAAAACTATAAATATATGTGGCTGGATGCAGCCACCGGTACTCAGCGTGCATGGGGATTGCAGACAGGATATGCCCTCGTGTCGTTCTTCGGTAAGGTTGACTACAACTGGAAGGATCTTCTTCTCGCGTCATTCACAATTCGTAGGGACGGTAGTTCACGATTCGGACGCAACAACCGCTACGGAACATTCCCTGCCGTTACATTAGGATACCGTGTTTCGCAGCACTTGAACCAGGATTGGATTGACGATATGAAGATTCGTGCTTCTTGGGGTAAGACAGGTAACCAGGCCATCTCTAACGATGCACGCTATGCTCTCTTCGTGGCCGACTATGGCACTGACCGTGTCACATCTACCGCCTACGACCTCTTCCTTCAGGGTTCGGGTACATTCCCCTCGGGATACAGAACTGTGCAGGCTGCCAACGATAACCTGAAGTGGGAGTCAACAACCCAGTGGAACCTCGGTCTCGACTTCAATTTCTTCCGCAACAGTCTTTACGGAACGGTTGACTACTATATAAAGAAGGTTGACGACATGCTTATCAATCCCGCTTATCTCGCCACAATGGGTGAGGGTGGTGCATCATGGGCAAATGGTCCGAGTCTGAAGAACTGGGGTATGGAGTTCACCGTAGGCTATCGCAAGACCACTGCATACGGATTGGGATATGACATCAAGGCAAATCTCGACTTCTTCCGCAACAAGGTGACATATATCCCTGAGACAGCTACCGGTTCATACGCCCACACATCAAAGCAGAATCTCGTTGAGGCTGGTGTGCCTTACGGTTCAAGAGTGGGTTATGTTGTCGAGGGTCTCTTCCAGAGCAAGGAGGAAGTGCTTGCTTCGGGTCAGGCTAATGCCCGTGTGGGCGGTCTGAAGTATGCCGACCTCGACGGCAACGGAATCATCAATGCCGACGACCAGGACTGGATTCTTAATCCTGTGCCCGCTTTCTCTTATGGTGTCAACATAGCATTGACATACAAGGATTTCGACCTCTCGATGTTCTGGCAGGGAGTATATGACGTGGATGTATATAACGACCAGAAATTCCAGACTGACTTCTGGAGCCTTACCGATGCAGGTTCAAACAAGGGTAACCGCCTGCTCGATGCATGGACAGCAGCCAACACCTCGTCTTCAATACCGGCCCTGACCACTAACAATGTGGGTGACGAAGGTCGCAGTTCAACATATTTCGTGGAGAACGGCAGCTATCTCAAGCTCCGCACCCTCCAGATAGGTTACAACATGCCTAAGAAATGGCTCGATGCAGTCAAGATGTCAACGGCAAGAGTGTATTTCTCAGCCAACAATCTTCTCACCATCAAGAGCAACAGCCTTACTTGTGCCGATCCTGAAAACGCCGGTTGGGGTTATCCACGTCCAGTGTCGATGTCATTCGGATTGCAGTTGGGATTCTAATAAAACACTTGTTATACATTTAAAAACAGAATACGATGAAATCATTGAAAAATATATGTATCTTTGCTATCGCATCATTGATGACAGTATCTTGCGACAGCTTCATTGACGTGGAACCTGAAGGAAAGGTTGACGAGGAGACTGCCTTCTCTGAGCCTGAAAAGATGTCCACGGCAGCATACGCCATGCTCGGCGACTGCTGGTACACCTATCCGTTCAATCTCTGGCCTTACGGCGACGTGTCGAGTGACGATGCCCTAAAGGGCGGTTCGGGAACAACCGACACCGACTATCACTCGGTGGAGGTGTGGTCAACGCTTACTCCTTCCACTCCCGGACACATGGACGAGCTTTGGTATCGCCTGTATTGCGCCATCAGCCGTTGCAACCGTGCCCTCATCTCTCTTGAGGACGCAAGCAAACTTGGCGAGGAAACCACAAAGCAGAGACGTGCCGAGATGAAGTTCTTGCGCGGACATTTCTACTTCAAGCTCCTCACCATCTTCAACAAGATTCCTTGGATCGACGAGCAGGTCGTAAAGGATGGTTCTTACGAACAGACAAGAAATGACGTATTGTCATACGAGGAACTCTTCGACAAGGTCATCGCCGACTTCAAGGAGGCTTATGATGTGCTTCCTGCCACACAGAAGGATGGCGGTCGTGCCAACAAGGTTGCCGCAGCGTCTTATCTTGCCAAGTGCTATCTCACTCTTGCTTACGGCAACGGATATGAGGCTACCAATGGTGTGAGCCGTATCAACAACGACTATATGAATAAGGTTGTGGAATACACTGATGTTGTAAAGAACTCGCAGTACGGATACCTTGAGGACTTCGGAGACATCTTCCTGCCTGAATACAAAAACTCCAAGGAGAGCATCTTTGCAGTGCAGTGCTCTGACTACAAGGACGACAACACCAAGTTTGGTCGCGCCAACTGGAGCAATATGCTCAACGGCTGCTGGGGTATGTGGTCGTGCGGATGGGATTTCCACAAGCCTTCGCAGAATCTTGTCAACGCATTCAAGACCGAGAATGGTCTGCCAATGTTTGACTCCTTCAACAAAACAGCTGATTTTCCGAAGAATGGTCAGCCAACTGCCCAGAAGTGGGATCCGCGCTTGTTCCACACCGTCGGTATGCCTACATTCCCTTACAAGTATGAAGGCGAATATACTATGACTAAGGACAACTCGCGCACACCGAGCACCTACGGCTACTATACATCTCTCAAGGAGGTGCCGCAGCGTTCTAAGGGTGAGACCTTCGACCAGCCTTGGCAGGCTTTCGCTATGAACGACTATGTGTTCCGTTATTCCGACGTGATGCTGATGAGAGCTGAGGCTCTCGTTGAATTGGGCAGATTGAGTGAGGCTAAGGATATCGTGAACGACATCCGCCAACGTGCCAAGAACTCGGTGGCTAAGCATATTCAGTATGCTGCCGACCAGTGCGAGATTGCCCTCTATCCCGATTCATACTTCTCAACCAAGGAGCAGGCTCGTGAGTGCGTGCGTTGGGAGCGCCGTCTGGAGATGGCAATGGAGAATGGCCGATTCTTCGACCTCCGTCGCTGGGGTATAGCATCCAAGACGCTGAATGCTTTCTTCGAAAGCGAGAAGAACGATGTATATGAGGGACAGTCATACGCCCAGTATTATCAGGATGCTCACTTCACTGCCGGCAAGAACGAATTCTGGCCTGTGCCTTATCAGCAGATGTTCTATGTTCCAGGTCTCTACACTCAGAACCAGGGCTACAATTAATTATCGTCATTAACATTAAAATAATAACACGATGAAAAAGATTTCATATATTATATGCCTCGTCCTCGGAATGATGCTCACGGTGGCTTGCCAGGACAAGGATATCGACATGGAAGCGCAGAAAGTCAGTGCTCCTGACGCCGAATCAATCACAGGTCAGCTCAGAGGCGACGATTATGTGTGGCAGTGGAATGCTCCTGCCAACGGATTGAAAATGCAGGTGACAAGATACCAGGGCGGTACTCTCAACTCGCAAACTGTTGTTGATGGCACTGAATATGTGCATGAGCAGATGGACACTAACGTGGAATTTACATACGTATTCAAACTCACTGACGGTACAAACTTCTCAAAGGGTGTGGTGAAAACGTATCTGCGCGAAGGTGCCCAGAAGATTTCTGGTCTTGCCATGTCTCAGGTTGACAAGCAGGGAGGATATGACGCCAAGGTAGAGTGGAACAAGGCTGCGGATGCAGAGAGCATCCAGCTGACTGCCACTAACGGAAAGAGGGAAATATCCGAGACTCTCCCCGGCGATGCTACCTCTTATGTCATTCCTGATGTAGTGACCGAGGAGGAGTGGAACGTGACGGTTGTTGCGTCAAATGCCAAGGGCATGTCGCTCTCGTCTAAGGTGGCATTGAAGATTGGTAAGACGGCCATTGGTTTCCTCTCTGAGTATGCCACTCCCGAGGAACTTGTTGAAAAGGGTGACGACGATGAGGCTTCTGCCTGGTTGTGGCTACATGACAACTATGCTTCTGCCCAGTTCGTAAGTTTCAGCGACATCAAGTCGGTTGACGACCTTGAGCCTTTCCGCGTCCTCTTCTGGTTGCGCGACCTCGAGAATGTTGATGAGGTGGCTGTATGGACAATGCCCGCCAACGTTGAGGCTGCCACACCTATCGTGGCTGAATGGTATAAGAATGGTGGCAATCTCCTCCTGTGGAGCCACGCCACTGCTTACATCGCCAAGCTCGGACGTCTCGACGAGAATATGCTCCGAAGCAACGACAGAACTATCGGAACAGGTGCCGGCGGATGCAATCCCGACGTATGGAGAATGGCTGTGCAGCTGCATCCGGGAAGCAGGTTCAAGAAGGATTTCTCTAATCATCCCATCTATAAGGGAATGGATGTCACAGAGAACGACCGCACGAAGCTCATCGCCTTCAAGGGACCGGGTTGGACGGAAGACCACAACTGCCTGTTCTTCAATATCCCTTCTGTTCTCACTGGCATAGGTAATCAGGAAGAGGCTTGCTATTCTGAACTTACTTCCAAGTATGGCATCTATCCTCTCGGAACATGGGATTCGCAGATTGACTGGGTGTCTCAGCTCAATGTGTGGGAGGCTCAGCAGGGCAATACCGAGTTTAAGGGCACTGTGCTCTGCATAGGTAACGGCGGTTGTGAATTCTCTCTGAAGAATGCCGACGGAACTCCCGACAAGAGCGCTTATCCTAAGAACAATCCCTATCAGGATAATGTCCTGAGACTTGCGAAGAATAGTCTCGAGTATCTCAAGACAAGATAAGGGAGAGTGAAAAATTGAAATATTGAAAGATATGAAAAGAAACAATATAATCAAATCCATAGCGGCAGCATTCTTTGCCGCCGCTATGGTAGCTTGTAGCGATAACGACATATCGCAGACCTACAACGAACTGATCGACAACCCGCAGGAGGAGCAACCCGAAGAGCCGGGAGGCGGTTCTACAGAGACTCCTTCCAACCGCAGCGAACTGTATCGCCCGCAGATTCATTTCACTCCCGAGAGAAACTGGATTAACGACCCCAACGGTATGGTATATCTCGATGGCACATGGCACTTGTTCTATCAGTATAACCCACAGGGACATGGATGGGGTAACCTCAGTTGGGGACACGCCACAAGTACCGACCTGCTGCATTGGACAGAACAGCCAGTGGCTCTCTCTCCTGATGCCCTCGGAATGATTTTCTCAGGTAGTGCAGTGATTGACAAGGACAACACTGCGGGCTTTGGCAAGGATGCCATGGTGGCTTTATATACTTCGGCTGGCGATTCCCAGCAGCAGTCTTTGGCTTATAGCACTGACGGTGGTAAGAACTTCACCAAATTTGAGAATAACCCCGTCATTGCCAATCCGGGTGAACCCGACTTCCGCGACCCCAAAGTGTTCTGGCACGAGGCTTCCAAGCAGTGGATTATGTCGCTCGCAAAGGGTTGGAAATACGAGATTGAGTTCTGGGGCTCGAAGAATCTTAAGAACTGGACAAAGCTCAGCACCTTCTCCACTCCTGTCGCTGGTTGCAACAAGGGCCAGTGGGAGTGTCCCGACCTTCTCAAGTTCAACTATAACGGCAAGGAGAAATGGGTGCTTCTCGTGAGTGTCAATCCCGGTGGTCCTGTCATGGGTTCGGGAACGCAGTATTTCGTGGGTGACTTCGATGGAACCACGTTTTCTGCAGATGAAAATAACTATCCTCTTTGGATAGACTATGGTATGGACAACTATGCCGGCGTCACATGGAGCAATGCTCCCGACGGACGTTATGTCTTCATCGGATGGATGAACAACTGGCTCTATGCCGACCGTGTTCCTGCCACACCATGGTGCTCTGCCAATACCTTGCCTCGCGAGCTCTCGCTCATTGAATATAAAGGCAAACCGCTTTTGGCTAATACGGTCGTCAGCGAGATTGAGTCTCTTGCCGGAGAATGGACTTCTGCTGATGGAACATTCCCGCAGGCCGACGCTTATGAGTTGAAGGTGAAGTTGTCGCTCGACAAGAACTCCACCATCACATTGGGTAATGCTGAGGGTGCCAAGTATGTCATTGCCGTGGATGCTTCCGGTCGTCGTCTCTCCACCCGCCGAACAGCTGCCACTGGTAAGGCAGATTTCTCTGATATGTTCTCGGTTCCATCGGCATCGGCTCCATTAAACACCGAATCCAACGAGGTTACGCTGCATATCTTCATCGACCAGTCTTCAGTCGAACTGTTCACCGAAAATGGTTCTATGGCGCAGACAAATCTTGTCTTCCCCGGTTCGATTTACAATACTGTTGATGTCGAAGGCGGAGCTGTTGAGACTTCTGTCAGAACATTAAAGAGTATATATAAGTAAATAACAAACAAAACACATAATCAAATGAAACAGAAATTAATCTCATTGGCTGCCTCGTTGCTTGTCGCCATGGCAGCTTCTGCCCAAACACCTCAGTTCCTCAGTGCGGGTCATGCTATTATCAAAGTTGACACACAGAAGAAATACCTTCTGCTGCCTGTTGAGGAAAAAGAGGAAAACTCGCATATCAGGGTGGTAAAGGACAATCAGTTGGTCGCTACTCTCAACTGCCGTCTTGCAGTAGATAGGGTTGACTATTTCGTGCCATTAGAAGTAAGCGACGGTCAGGTGCTCGATATTTCATTCCCGGGCAACCCTCGATATACGGGAGCAATGAACGACTTCGCTTGTTGGAAAAAGCTGAAATACTCCGATTCCTTCGACACTCAGAACGTGGAGAAATTTCGTCCTACATATCATCAGGCTCCTGTTTATGGTTGGATGAACGACCCCAACGGCATGTTCTACAAGGATGGTGTATGGCATCTCTGCTATCAATGGAATCCATACGGCTCGCAGTGGGAAAACCTCTCGTGGGCTCATGCTACAAGTACCGACCTCATTCATTGGACAGCTCAACCCGCCGTCTTGACAGGTGATGCGCTCGGATATATCTTCAGCGGTTCGTCGGTTGTTGACAAGAACAATACCGCAGGCTTTGGCAAGGATGCCATCGTGGCTTTCTACACCTCAGCAGGTCACAGTCAGACTCAGTCGATGGCTTACAGCACCGACGGCGGCAAGACTTTCACCAAATACGAGCATAATCCTATCATCGTATCTACAGCAAGGGATTTCCGCGACCCTCACGTCTTCTGGAATGCTGAGGCTGGATTCTGGAATATGGTTCTCGCTGCCGGTCAGGAGATGCAGATATATTCTTCAGCTAATCTGAAGGATTGGAAGTATGAGAGCTCTTTCGGACACGAATACGGCAATCACGGTGGTGTGTGGGAGTGTCCCGACCTGATGAAGATGAAGGTGAAGGGAACAGACAAGGAGAAGT
>JBJEAY010000432.1:0-1913 GCA_051869575.1 Prevotella sp.
CGATCTTTTCTGTCTATGAAAATAATATTAAAATGATACAAAACATACGGTGATGAAACAAAAATGCTATTCTTTCCTAATGCCGACTTTCATATATCACACGCCCGCATCTCAGAATGTGCTCCTTTAGGCTTTCGTTTTGAATCAAGTCAAAGATGTTGAAGTCTATTTCGTATGGCAGCAGCAAGTCGTCTATTATGGAATGAAGGCGCAGCAGATCTGAGTATGTCAACGACTTGCCTACAAGGGATATGTCAATATCAGAATATGGCTTGTAGTTGCCTTTTGCGCGAGAGCCAAACAACACAGCCTTGTCAACACCCTCAATTGAGGCTATTGACTTAATTATCTTGTCCATTTCACTTGCTTCCAATCCAAAGTCATTCATAAGACACTCTCCCTTTTTTCTTTCATTACATTGCAAAACTCCTTAAACAGAGGGAAATATACATCCATTATTTTGCTATATACCGCATTAAATGCAGTTTCATCATAGCAATGAGATGTGATATTTCGGGATGCTATCGTGTCCATCCATGCACTGTCGGACACCAATCCCATTGCCAAAGCCTTGCGGATGGCATCCCGTGAACCTTGAATCTCAGTATAACCTTGATATTCCTCATAGTCTTTCATGAGTTTCCACGCCAATTCCTGAGTGTATTCATATCTCTGAATGAGTCCCTCCTTCAAGAGGTTGTCCATATCATCACCATAGAGCACATTCCTCTTTAATAGAGCCACTGCACTCTCCAACCTCTTTACCGACTTTTCATAATTGTCAAGCCGCTGAATCCATCTAATGTCATTAGTCATACTCAATAATATATATGTTTGATGAATATCACATAATTTCCACCTTGTCGAGATGCAGCAGGTCGTAGCCTTTTATTTGGGCGATGACGAGATGCAGTTCGGTGTTGCCTGTCATCTGGCGCACCACCTCACCCTTGGCATATCCGCGAATCTGTTCCACAGCTTCGTTCCATTGCTTCTCTGCATCAGTTTCAGTGGCGGTCATTGGAAGATATTTCAGTTCGATGATATAGGAATGGCGGATGTCGGGATAGCGGGATAGGTCGGGCATAAGGAAGAAGTCGCAATAACCGTGGTTAAGCTCCACCTCTGGGCATGTGAGATAATAAGGATTGAGAGTAAGCATGGCATTCATGAAACCCTGGAGATTGCGCTCGCCCTCGATGAGGCTACGCACAGAGGTCGTGTCGTGATACTGGCGGCAGATGCACTCAAGCATCTCGCGCCACTGTCCACGATAGGCTGCGAATCGGAAGGCATCCTCAAGGTCACCGACATTCAATGGATGTATCTTGTTGTATTCCACCAACATATAGTTGTAGTACTGCTCACGTACATTGTTGTTTGGTATGCCAAGGATAGGCATGCCCTCCTCCATACCCTTTATGGTCACCATTCCATAATAGAAAAGCAGACTCTTGAACATGTTAGGGTCGGTGAGCTGGTTGGCGGGGAAGGAACGCTTCACCCAGCCGTGGGTTAATCCATTTTGGGCAATCTCCAAGAGAACGCCCTTGCGGTCGCCCTCTATCTTGTCCAAGCGTACCACGCGGTCGAGCTTGGCGTAGTCGGTCTTGGTGTTGGGGTCGATCATATCGTCAGGTGCTTCGCCGTTCATCAGGAAACTCTTCAGATAATATAGCACCATGTCGGTGTTGAACACATGATGTCCCTCCACATTTGCATACTCCGAGAAGCAGTATCCGTCATACCAGGGGCGCATGGTCTCAAGAGTTTCTTCTTCGTCCAGAGAGAAGGCACCAGCCTCATTGTAATATCGGATAATCTCGCGTACCTCCTCTTCGCTGAAGCCCAACATCTCATTAAATTTCTTCTCCAAGGTAAGAGCCGTGGCAATATTATATCCGCTTGTCACG
>JBJEAY010000433.1:0-1903 GCA_051869575.1 Prevotella sp.
ACTTCCCCTCATAACTTCCCCTCATAACTTCCCCTCATAACTTCCCCTCATAACTCCCTAAAAATAAGGTTACTTTAGAAAAATAGATATGGAACTGAAAGATGCATTGGATATTTACCTCGACGAGATAGGCAGCAAGGCTCTGCTTACGGATGACGAGGAAAAGGCTTTGGCTGAGCGCATTGCGCAGGGAGACGCCAAGGCAATAGAGAAACTGACTACCGCAAACCTGAAGTTTGTGGTGACGCTTGCCAAACAATATGCCGGCAAGGGGGTGGATGTGGAAGACCTTATCAGCGAGGGCAATATAGCCTTGCTGAAGGCTGCCGCGAAATATCCCCGCCACACCAACAAGCGCTTTGTGGTGTATGCCGCCCCCGCCATTCGCGAGGCTTTGGATAAGGCTGTGGGAGAGCAGAGCGACACTGCTGCGCAGCAGATAAAGCGCGAGGAGAGCTTGACCGACAATGCCCCATCAGCCGACGAGGCTATGATCGACGAGATAGAGCAGGCTCTCGATGTGCTCGACGAGCGTCAGCAGCATATCATTCGCCATGCCTACGGTATTGGTGTACATCACAAGACATTTGCAGAGATAGGCGAGGAGATGGGACTTAAGCGCGAGCGTGTGCGTCAAATACGTGATAAGGCGGTTCGCAAAATCTGCAGATTTTGCAAAATTAAAGAATTAAAGTATTAAAAAATTAAAGTTGGCGACGGGATGTTAGGAACGATTGTAAATACATGCACGATAATTATCGGGTCGATAGTGGGTACGGTGCTGCATCGTGGCATCAAGGAGAAATATAAGCGTGTGCTGTATGACGGACTCGGACTTGCAAGTCTCGCCATCGGACTCAATGCCACTATCACTCATCTGCCAAAGAGCCAATACCCCGTGCTCTTCATCATATCTATGGCTCTTGGAGGCATCATCGGCACAAGGCTCGACATCAACGGGCGCTTCCACCGCCTTGTGGAAAGAAAGAAGGGACCGTCAGCCCCTGTGCCAGAGGCATCAGCCTCTGGACGTAGTTCGTCCCTCGCCGACGGCCTCTCCACCGCCATACTGCTCTACTGCATAGGTCCGCTCTCCATGCTCGGTCCCGTCATCAGTGCCTTGCAGGGCGACAACACCTTCCTCTTCACCAATGCCACTCTCGACCTCGTGTCGTCGATAGTCTTTGCCTCCACCTACGGCATTGGTATGGTTCTCGCAGCCCCTGTGCTCTTCCTTTGGCAGGGCATGTTCTGGCTCGTTGCCCATCTGTCGAGTCAGGCAGTGAGCGATGCCCTGATGTCGGAGTTGCTGATAGTGGGCGGACTGATGATTACGGGTAGCGGTCTTGCCCTCCTAAACCTAAAGGACTGCAAGACACTGAATTTTCTTCCAGCCCTTGCAGTCCCCGTCATTTGGTTTGCGATAAAGTCATTGGTATAAATAAAAAATTGTAAATACAATCAAACATGAATAGAATAACCTTAATTGCACTTTTCCTATTGTTTGTTGTAAGTGCAGCGGGAAACGAAAAACCGTCGCCCAATCAAGTCCTTATTGACAAGGCACAGGAATATATTAATAAAGGCAATATGGATGAAGCCTTAAGGATTGAACTTGGAGTGGTGGAAAAACTCAAGGCAGAGAAAGATCTTGCCATTCACGTAAATGTGTATAATGACCTTGGTGTAATTTACCGTCGTCGCAATATGAACGACTCGGCGATTTATTACTATGACAAGGCATTCGGGATGGCTCTCGAACTCGATGACAAGGAGTGGTTGACATCGCTCGCAATCAATCTTGGCGTGTTCTATCATAATCTTCAGCATTTTAAGGAAGCTGCACGCTATGCCAAAATGGCAGTAAAGTATTCCAAACAACAAGCGGACGAATCATACCGTT
>JBJEAY010000434.1:0-1903 GCA_051869575.1 Prevotella sp.
CAAATCGCGTTAAAAATCATCGATTTGGCTAAATAATGTTTTGAAGATAGTAAAAGAATGTGTAATTTTGCATTCGAAAACTCATATTATCAAAATTATGAAAAAGAAAGTATTGGTTATATCAACGAGCCTGAGACAACAAAGCAACTAAGATGCTCTTGCAGAGGAATTCATGCGTGGCGCAAAGGAAGCAGGCCACAAAGTGGAGAAAATTACATTGAGGGGAAAGGATATACGGTTCTGCTGCGGTTGCCTCGCGTGTCAAAAAACGGGGAAATGCGTCATACAAGACGATATGCACTCCATCACCCAGGATATACACTATGCAGACGTCATCGCCTTCGCCACTCCTATTTATTATCTTGAGATGTGCGGACAGATGAAGACGCTGCTCGACCGCTCCAATCTCATCCGTTGCAAATCCGCACGACGTGTGACAAGTGACAACTTGGAATAATGCCTTGCGGAAAGCTTCCTCCACTCCATATCCTTTATTAAATGTCAGCGTCAATGTTATGACAACAGTGAGCAGGAATAATGAAGAGAGAAACCACCTTACCTCAACATTATGAAAAAGCATGCGCCCCTTACCTTTTATTGCGGCGATATAAAGCGAGAAGTTTATGGCCGACAGTAGCATAAACACAGAGACGGTGTATTCGATAAAAGGAGAATTCCAATATGCAATGCTATCCTGACGAGTTGAGAATCCGCCCGTTGCCGTGGTTGCCATCGAATGGCAAATGGCGTCAAACAGGCTCATTCCTCCTGTCATCAACAACACTGTCTCTATCGCCGTGAGCAAAAAATACACGATGAGGATATATCGCGCCATTACCCTTACCTTGGGATGTATCTTGTCGTGTGTCACTCCCGTCGCCTCGGAAAGGAAAAGCATCTGGCTGTTCGACCCGAATCCTGGCAGTAGCACAATGATAAAACACACTATGCCCAAACCTCCTATCCATTGTGTGACACTACGCCACAACAATATGGCGTGAGGCATGGTGTCGATATTATCCAAAATGGTTGCCCCGGTGGTTGTGAAACCCGACATTGTTTCAAAGAACGCATCCGTGACCGAGGGGATATAGCCACCAATCAGGAATGGCAACATTCCGATGACAGTGAAGAATACCCATGAGAATGCCACCACGATATATGATTCCTTGCGATTTATCTTCAGCTCCTTTTGATGTCCGTAGGCGAGCATAGCACACCCTGTGATTACGCATGTCACAAAGGTGGCGATGAATGACATAAAATCATTTTCTTTATAACATAGTGAGACAATGCTGCATATTAATAGCGGCAGTGCCTCGAAGAGTAGTAATAACCCTATGGCATGGGCTATCACCTTGAGATTGGTTCCAGACGTTGAAGTGTAATTGAATATTATGTCATTCCTGTATTTCATCGTTTCTTAATTGATTTAAAAAAGGAAGAGTCCGACCTCATTTAGAGGTCAGACCACTTCTCATAACAATTTATTATTTGTGATTTTGTCCAGTGCTACGTTGAGTTTAAGAACATTGACCTTCTCGGTGCCGAAGAGTCCGAGCAGGGGGCGCTCGATGGATTGCTCTACGAGCGAGGCTACGAGATGCTCGTCGATATTGCGGGCGGTAGCCACACGCTTCACCTGCACACGGGCGCACTCGGGAGTAATGTCGGGATCAAGACCCGAACCGCTGGCTGTAACCATCTCCGCCGGCACATCCTTGCGAGTGAGGTAAGGATGATGTACGAGGAACGTGTCGATACGAGCCTTCACTTCGGCGAGATATTCGGCATTGGTTGGCCCCTTGTTGCTGCCGCACGAATTGGCGGCATCATATCCGTTGCCGGCACACGACGGGCGTCCCCAGAAATAAATGTCCTTGGTGAACTGCTGCCCCACATT
>JBJEAY010000435.1:0-1899 GCA_051869575.1 Prevotella sp.
GCAGCGTCCACAAGCCTATCCTGCTTCGGGGAGCAAGACAGGTGGGCAAATCCACTGCCGTAAGGCATCTGGGTGAGCAATTTGAAAGTTATGTAGAGATAAACCTCGAACGTGAACCGCAGTATAAGACAGCCTTTCTGCCCGACCTCAACGTGAATCGTATCATCTCCGAAATCTCTGCCTTGGCACAGAAACGGATTGAGCCGGGACGCACACTTCTCTTCATCGACGAGATTCAGGAATGCCCCGAAGCCATCATGTCGCTCCGTTTCTTCAAGGAAGACATGCCTAATCTGCACGTCATTGCCGCAGGCTCCTTGCTGGAGTTTGCCATCAAAGAGTTGCCCACTTTCGGTGTTGGCCGCATCCATTCCGTGTTCATGTACCCCATGACTTTCGATGAGTTCCTCCTTGCCAGTGGCGAGAACCTGCTGCTCGAAGCCCGCAATGCGGCATCTCCTGCTGCTCCTCTGCCCATAGCTTTGCATGAGAAACTGATAGCTCTGCTTCGCACCTATATGTTGGTGGGCGGTATGCCCGAATGCGTTGCCCAGTGGGTAACCACCCACGACTATCTTGCCTGCCAGGAGATACAGGACGACATCCTTGTGAGCTATGAGGACGATTTCCCCAAGTACAAGAAGCGTGTAGATACCACCCTGCTTCGCCACACCCTGCGCTCTGCCGCCGAACAGGCCACCCGAAAGTTCGTCTATTCTCAGGTTGGCGACTACAAGGCAGCCGAAGTGAAGCGTGCGCTCGACTTGCTTTTCCTTGCCGGTCTGCTTATCCCTGTCACTCACACCAATGCCAACGGCTTGCCCTTGGGCAGTGGGGCGGACACCTCCTACAGGAAAATCCTCCCATTGGATTGCGCTCTCACCCTCCGTCTTCTGAACATGACCATGCCCGATGCGTCCTCCCTGACCACCCATATCCTCACCGCTTCGGCTTCCGATTTGGTCAACAAGGGAGCCATGGCAGAACTCGTTGCAGGACTTGAACTGATTCATTACCAATCTCCCCATCTTCGCCATGAAATGTTCTATTGGACACGCCAGACAAAAAACTCTCTGGCCGAAATCGATTACCTCACCGTTCAGGACATGCACGTCCTCCCCATCGAGGTGAAGGCAGGCACGCAAGGCGGCATGAAGAGCCTCTGGATGTTTATGCGCGAGAAGCACCTCACCGAAGCCGTCCGCTGCTCGCTGGAAAACTTCGGTACGTTCGATTACATCGACAAGGAAGATTCTGATGCCGTCCGTCATGTCCGTATCTGTCCGCTATATGCAATCAATAACCTATTCTCAACCCAACCCTAAAGGATGGGTTGGGGATAGGTATCCTTATATTATATCTTCTTTACGTATATCATCTTCTTATACACTCCGCACACGAGATTCATGCAAGTCCAGAACATGCTTGCCAGTGCATTCATCCCCTCAGCCTCATACCATAGCTTATAGTGCCATCGTATCATGGTTCCATAGCCATGTGTGGAAACCGAACCCACACGCCCACGACGATACTTTGCCAGTACCTCATCAAGCAGATGGCAATCCGCCTTGCGGCATACCTTCAGCCACATTGCATAATCGTTGTTCTTCTTAATGTCCGCAATCTGAACCAATCCAACGGCCTCCCTGTCGTACATCACAGTCAGGCACCCCGGCCAGCAGAAAGCGAACATACCTAACTTCGACACATGCTTTGGTCCATGAATCTCAACACCCGTTTCACGGCTGTCGTTATCCATTTCCCGATAGGCAGTATATGAGAATTCATATCCATTCTCCACCATAAACCTCAGCTGCTTCTCAAGCTTCTCAGGAAGCCAGAGGTCATCAGAATCGAGGAAGGCAATCCATCGCCCCTTTGCCCTCCGTAGGGCATTAT
>JBJEAY010000436.1:0-10480 GCA_051869575.1 Prevotella sp.
TATGCTCTCATAAGGCGCATCGGCGATGGCGAGCACAGTCACGCCGTTCTGTTTCAGCCTGTTGCAGAATTCCCAGTAAGTATGTGGGAAGTGCGGAGAAATAAATATAAAGTTCATAATCCCTGTACTTTTTGTATAATTGTTGCTTTACGGGTGCAAAATTACTACAAAAAGTCCACACTCCCAATACCATCATCGTGGTATTTTCAGTCCCACAAATATGCTAAATTAGAATGGGGATTTCCATCCCGCAGCCTTGGCCACTATCTTTGGAATCTCGGTGTTGTCGATTCTACCGTGAATCTGCTCCGCACCGGCTCCTATGGCGAAGCATGGCACATATCCGTTGCTGTGACTTGTGACATGCCATCCCACCTGCGCACATTCCGACATAACGTTGCGCACGGCAGCCGCCAGTTCGTCGTCGCTCTGATATAGTGTCTGCTGGTCCTTGGATGTTCCGTCCATAATCTTCTTGAAGGCAGTCTCGAGGCGTTGTGTCTGCTCGTCGGTGAGCGGCAACTTGTCCCAGAATCCGAAGTTCCCAGTGAGGAAAGCCTTCACGTCATTCCATGTCCACTTGTCGCCCTTCTGGTCGTGCATCTTGTGCAACTCCTTGCCGAGGCGCTCTATGGTGATGCGTTGGTTGCCCACTGCCGCGAGATTGATTTCATACAGTCCTCTCGACAGCACGATGCCACCCGTCTCATGGTCGGCAGTGACGATGATGAGAGTCTCGTCGGGATGCTGCTTATAGAAGTCGTATGCCACCCTCACAGCATTGTCCATATCAATCAGTTCGGGTATAAACGCCAAGTCGTTGGCATGACAAGCCCAGTCGATCTTGCCGCCCTCAATCATCATGAAGAACCCGTTCTTCTCGCCCTGTTTTTTCATGAGGAAGTCAATGCCGGCACGCGTGATGTCGGTGAGAGTCAGGTCGCCATCCTTGCGGTCGAGGGCGTATGAGATGCTGTATCTGTCGGTCTTGCTTGCCTCCTCGCTCTGCAGCAGAATCATCTTCTTGCCACTATCTGCCCTCTTCTGATAGTCAGCATAGCCACGGGCGATGGTGAATCCCTTGGCATTGGCCTCGTCATAGAGGGTCGGTCCATTAGGATATTCAGGGTCGGTGGGCATGGTGAAGTCCGAACCGGCATAGAAGTCGTTGCCGCTCTCCACGAGTTGCTTGCCGATGGTGTATTGCTCGTGGCGCTCCTTCACGTGGGCATAGAATGCTGCAGGCGTGGCATGGTCGATAGCCACACTCGTGGTGATGCCGACAGCCGCACCCGATTGGCGTGCCCAGTCGGCAATACTTGATATTGGTGTAGTCAGGTCTTTGAGCATACCCAACGTTCCGTTCTTTGTCTTTTGTCCGCAAGCAAGTGCCGTTCCTCCCGCAGCCGAGTCGGTCACTCCGTTGGTAGCACTCTGCGTGTTGACGAATGCAGAATACGGGAACGACGGGAAGCAAAGCGGTTCGATACCGATGCGCCCCTGCAATGCACCGAGATATGTCTCGGCGGCATTCACCTGGTTAACACCCATACCGTCGCCGATAAAATAGAACACATACTTAGCCTTGCCCTGTGCCGACAACGTCAGAGCAAGCAATAACATAAAGGCGATAATAGACAGTCTGTTTTTCATCACAATATTATTTTTTGTGTGCAAAAATAGACAAAAATCCCAATACCGCAAAATCTTCTTGATTAAAATTTCTTAAACGCAAAAAAAAGGTGAACAGTCACCTGTCCACCTCTTTATATATGCATAGGGGGGATTACTCCTCGAAATCGAGGCAGACGCGCTGCACGGTGTAGGGGCGCACCTTGGTGTCGGCCACCTCGACATGGGCGGGATGAACGGCGTAGGCCTGGAGAGCCTCGGGACTCTCGAGGGTGCAGTCGAGCATTACATCACAGTTGGACGAGTCGATACGACCGTCAACATTCACCTTAACACTGAGAAGTCCGGGCACCTTGCCCATCAGGCCTTCGAGTCCGGCCTTGATACCTCTCTTCACTTCTGCCTTCTCCTCGGCTGTGAGGTCGGGCATTAACTTCCAAAGAATAATGTGTTTTACCATAACTTTTTCATTGTTGCTCTATTATTTTCTTATTTCACGAATTTGGTTGCAAAGGTATAAAATAATTTGCAAATAAATAACTTTTTGTCGCAAAAAATGCTTTTAACATCTCATTTTCCTTATTTCGCATCGGGAGTTGGGCGAAAGGGAAAACTTTCGGTTTAACAAAATGTAACTATCAAAATGAAAATAATCGGGAAAAAACTTGGTGGTTTAACGGAAAACCCCTATATTTGCAGCGTGTTTATGACACAATGCAAAAAAACATGTAGAACCTAAGTAAAATGTAACACTATGGAAGTTGAGAAAATAATGCAGCAGCTGGAGCAGAAGCACCCCGGCGAACTGGAGTACCTACAGGCTGTGAGAGAAGTGCTTCTCTCGGTGAAGGATGTGTATAACCAGCATCCTGAGTTTGAAAAGGCCAAGATTATCGAGCGTATCGTGGAGCCGGAGCGCGTATTGACGTTCCGTGTGCCATGGGTTGACGACAAGGGTGAGGTGCACGTTAACATCGGTTATCGCGTGCAGTTCAACTCAGCCATCGGCCCATATAAGGGCGGATTGCGCTTCCACCCGTCGGTAAACCTGTCGATACTGAAGTTCCTTGGATTTGAGCAGACATTCAAGAACGCCCTCACCACACTGCCCATGGGCGGCGGCAAGGGAGGTTCGGACTTCTCAATCCGCGGACGCTCGGACAACGAGGTGATGAGATTCTGTCAGGCTTTCATGACTGAACTATATAAGGTGATTGGTCCGTCGGAGGATGTGCCCGCCGGCGACATCGGTGTGGGAGCACGCGAGATTGGCTACCTCTTCGGAATGTATAAGAAGCTGACCCACGAATGGAGCGGTGTGCTCACCGGCAAGGGACTGGAATGGGGCGGTTCGAAGATTCGCCCGGAGGCAACAGGATTCGGAGCCCTATACTTTGTGAACGAGATGCTGCAGACCCACGGACTTGACATCAAGGGCAAGACAGTGGCTATCAGCGGATTTGGCAATGTGGCATGGGGTGCTGCCACCAAAGCCACACAGTTGGGTGCAAAGGTGATAACCATCTCCGGACCTGACGGATATATCTATGACCCTGATGGCATCAGCGGCGAGAAGATAGACTATATGCTCGAACTCAGGGCAAGCGGCAATGACATCTGCCAGCCATACGCTGAGGAGTTCCCCGGAGCTACGTTTGTCCCAGGAAAGAGACCATGGGAGGTGAAGTGTGACATTGCACTGCCTTGCGCCACACAGAACGAGGTGAGCGGCGAGGATGCTGATGCTCTGTTGGCCAACAAACCGCTGTTGGTGGCTGAGGTGTCGAACATGGGATGCACCGCCGAGGCTGTTGACAAGTTTATTGCCGCAGGTCAGCTGTTTGCCCCTGGCAAGGCTGTGAACGCAGGTGGAGTGGCGACATCGGGACTGGAAATGACACAGAACGCCATCCGTCTGTCATGGTCGGAGGAGGAGGTTGACAAGAATCTCCATCAGATTATGCACAACATTCATGAGCAATGCGTGAAGTATGGCAAGGAGCCTAACGGATATATCAACTACGTGAAGGGTGCCAACATCGCGGGCTTCATGAAGGTGGCTAATGCCATGATGGCACAGGGAATTGTGTAATTTAATGAGGAATTAGGAATGAGGAATGAGGAATTAGGAATGAGGAATTAGGAATTAGGAATGAGGAATTGCTGCGCAAACCGAAAGTTTACCATAGGACTGCTAACCTTAGCATTCCTAATCCCTCATTCCTCATTCCTAATTCCTAATTCCTCCTACGCCCAAGAACCGCAGAGGGGTAAAGCCTCTTATTACTCAAAAAGGGCGACGGGAGCGAGGACGAGCAGTGGTGACAGACTGCATCACGACAGTCTGACGTGTGCCCACAGGACTCATCCCTTCGGCACGATGCTGAAGGTGACTAATCCTCAGAACGGCAAGTCGGTGGTGGTGAAGGTGACCGACCGCGGTCCATTCGGACGCGGAAGGATTATCGACCTGTCGTGGCGTGCCGCCAAGGAACTGGACATGCTGGCACAGGGAGTGGCGATGGTGACAGTGGAAGTGGCTGACGACATCGTGGTGCCATTCAAGGTCAGGAATGAAAAAAGAGGCCTCCCCGAACTCGACTTTGAGCGTAACGAGCAGGGAGGCGATGCCTTACATCCCGAATGGGGAAAATGATTATTATCAAGTTGACAAGTTAACGAGTTGACAAGTTGACGAGTAAACGAGTTAACAAGTTGACAAGTTGACGAGTTAATTCCTTTTACATGTGATATTAAATTCCTTTGCCATTGACGCGATGTCGTTGCGACCTTGCGTCACAGTGACGCGTATCACTGCATTGCCGTCCTTGAGACGCTTGTCGGCAAGGACCGTGGCGGTGTAGCGCACGCCTTGGTGAGGCCTGATGCTCTCAACACGCACTGTGGGCGAAATGTGTATATGCTTATTGCCTGTGGTTTCAATCACAGTTGGTATGACATCAAATATTTCCACGTCGGAATTGTTCATAATCTCAAACGACACCTTACATTCCTCGCCAGGAGTGATGAAGCCGTCACCATTGGCATCACTGAAATCCTCATGGCGCAACTGTATGCTCTCGTTGATGTTGACGTTGAAGCCTTCCATACGCTTTAGTTCGTCTATAGTGACAGTCTGGGAAGGCACTTCCTCCTCCATCACAATACGGTCGTCGCCTCCATTGTTGGGGTCGAAACCGCTTTGGTCGTCACGTGAGTAGGGATTATTGGAATAGGGATCTGTAGGTGAATAAGCCTGATTACGAGCCCTCTCTGAGCGATGGTGCATATACTCGTCATACTTGCGCTGTTTCTCCTTCTCGGCAGCCTGACCAATAGCCGCACCGACGACTGCACCGCCTGCCATTCCGACAATGGTGCCGATGTCGCTACCACGATGGCCACCCGTGATACCGCCTATGGCAGAACCAAGGATAGAACCGAAAAACGCTCCGTTGGAAGCTCCCGACTCGGTGGTGGAGCAACTGCTGAGCAACATCGCTCCAGCCAATGATATAACAATAAACTTCTTCATATCTATCTATTTTAAATGTTTTCCGATGCAAAATTACACATTATTTGTGTATTCTTGCATCGGAATAACCCGATTATTGCGTAGGAAAATCCCTATTATTCAGATAGAAGAGGATTTTTGATCACCATACGGCAATTTATCATTCAGCGTCGGGAGCCTTGTCGATAAGGTCCATAAACTGGTCGAGCTTTGGAGTGATGATAATCTGTGTGCGACGGTTGCGAAGCTTGCCTGTCTCAGTGTCATTGGCTACGAGGGGATTATACTCGCCACGACCACCGGCTGTGAGACGCTTGGGATCGACGCCATACTGATTCTGAAGTGCCTGAACGACACTCGATGCACGCAGACAGCTGAGGTCCCAGTTGTTGCGGATGTTCTTCATTGTGGCGGCAGTGGTGTTGACAGGCACATTGTCGGTGTTGCCCTCGATGAGCACGTCGTAGTCCTTGTAGTCCTTGATAATCTTGGCAATCTTGCTGAGAGTCTCGGCGGCACGATCGTTGATTTCATACGAACCGCTCTTGTAGAGCATGTTGTCGGCAAGGGAGATATAGACAACGCCCTTGAGCACCTGCACGTCAACCTCCTTCATCTCCTCGCGACTGAGCGAGCGGGTGAGATTGTTGGTGAGCACCATATTGAGCGAGTCGCTCTTGCTCTTCACCTCAACGAGATGGCGGATATACTGGTTGGACTCATTGATCTGGTCAACCAACTTCTCGATACTGATATTGTTCTGCGAGGCATTGGTGAGACTCTTGTCGAGTGATGTCTGCAAATGCATCATGTCGGTAGTCTTCTGGTTGAGCTGGTCCTGCAAGGCTGCAAGACGTGCGTTGGCGGCAGCCAACTGCTCCTTTACATCCACATACTTCTGTCCGAGTTCCTTGTTCTCGGTCTGGCAAGCCTGAAGTTCCTTCTTGCTTGCGCAACTTCCAAACAATACTATTGCACCAAGTGCAAAAACAATAACTTTCTTGTTCATAGTCATATCCTTTCTTTAATTCTTTAATCCTTTAATTTTTTAATTTTTTAATTTCAAGGGCACAGCCCTCGACTACTCTTCCATGAGTTTGCGATAGCGTCCCTTCTTGATTTCCTCAATACCGAGACGGCGGGCCTTATTGATTTCGTATTCAGAGTAGCTGCCCTCGAAGAAGAACACCTCACCATTGCCCTCAAAGGCAAGGATGTGGGTGCAGATACGGTCGAGGAACCAACGGTCGTGGCTGATGACAACGGCACAACCTGCAAACGACTCAAGACCTTCCTCAAGGGCACGCAGAGTGTTGACATCAATGTCGTTGGTAGGCTCGTCGAGGAGCAACACGTTGCCTTCCTGCTTAAGGGCAAGAGCTAACTGCAGGCGATTGCGCTCACCACCCGAGAGTACGGCACAGAGCTTGCTCTGGTCGGTGCCCGAGAAATTGAAGCGCGAGATATATGCACGGGCATTGACATCTCGACCGCCCATGCGTATGGTTTCGTTGCCTTGGGATATTACGTCATACACCGACTTCTTGGGGTCGATGTCCTTATGCTGCTGATCGACGTAGGCCAGTTTGACTGTCTCGCCCACCTCGAATGTTCCGCCGTCGGCCTTCTCCAATCCCATGATAAGGCGGAAGAGGGTTGTCTTACCTGCTCCGTTGGGACCGATGACACCCACGATACCGTTGGGCGGGAGATTGAAGTTGAGGTCGCTGAAGAGCACCTTCTCGCCAAACGCCTTCTGCACATGTTGTGCCTCGATAACCTTGTTGCCAAGGCGCGGACCATTGGGGATGAATATCTCCAACTTCTCCTCGCGCTGCTTCTGCTCCTCGTTGAGCATCTGCTCATAGGAGTTAAGACGCGCCTTACCCTTGGCCTGACGGGCCTTGGGAGCCATGCGCACCCACTCGAGCTCGCGCTCAAGAGTCTTGCGACGCTTGCTGGCCGACTTTTCCTCCTGCTCCATGCGCTTGGTCTTCTGGTCGAGCCACGAGGAGTAGTTGCCCTTCCATGGAATACCCTCGCCACGGTCGAGTTCGAGTATCCACTCGCTCACGTCGTCGAGGAAGTAGCGGTCGTGGGTTACGGCGATCACCGTTCCCTCATACTGCTGGAGATGCTGCTCAAGCCAGTCGATACTCTCGGCATCAAGATGGTTGGTAGGCTCGTCGAGCAAGAGCACGTCGGGTTTCTGGAGGAGTAGGCGGCAGAGAGCCACACGGCGACGCTCTCCACCCGAGAGATTGGTGACGGGCCAATCGCCGGGAGGACAACGCAAGGCACTCATGGCGCGGTCGAGCTTGGAGTCCATATTCCATGCATCTGTGGCATCTATTATGTCTTGCACCTCAGCCTGACGCTGCATCAGCTGGTCCATCTTGTCGGGATCGCCATAGTATTCCTCAAGACCGAACTTCTGGTTTATCTCCTCATATTCGGCAAGGGCATCGTAGGCTTGCTTCACTCCATCCTGCACGTTCTCCTTGACGGTCTTGGTCTCGTCGAGAGGAGGATCCTGTGGCAGATAGCCCACAGTGTAGCCAGGGCTCCACACCACCTCGCCCTGAGTGGGCTGCTCAATACCGGCAATGATTTTCATCAAAGTCGATTTACCGGCACCATTAAGACCAATGATACCGATTTTCGCACCATAGAAGAACGAGAGGTAAATGTTCTTCAATATCTGTTTCTGATTTTGTGGTATTATCTTGGATACTCCCACCATCGAGAAGATTATCTTCTTGTCATCTACTGTTGCCATTTTCTCTTTTATTTATTAAGTGGTAACTTTTTGTCGGCAAAGATAGTGATATTTAGCGACATAACAAAATGTTTTAGCAATTTTTGGGTATTTTCAACATCCGCTACCATCTATTCTGCATGAAGCACCGTTGCGCGCGGGTGATATACCAGCTTCGAGCGACGACAAAGTCACGGTGCCGTCTTCGAGCACAAAGCAGGGTATGCCGGCAAAGCCATATCGCTTGGCAGCATCAAATACAGGATCGTTGTCGCGGAGATACAAGAACTCCTTGAGATTTCTGACGTGAGCACCGATGTCAATAATCTGATACTCGGGATTGTCCTTCACCTGGGCTATCACCTTGGTGCAATCTGGACAGGTGGGCATAACAAAAACCTTAATCATAACTATTCGTATTTTTTATTTGTTTATTTCTTTTTGATAGCAACGGCGACGCTTGACGGTCTTGGGATTGAGCGTCTTCCACTGCGACAGCTCCTTGAGATTGTCCTCAAGCTGCGGACCCGTCTCTGCCAATGTGATGCCCAACTCATTGTATATCGGGATGAGATCGGCAAAGAAGAGGGCGTTAACTCCCATTCCCTGATAGTCGGGATGGACGGCAATGAGCATAAGATCCACCTTGCCCTCATGCTTCCACTTGAGCGAGCGCAGGAGATGATACCATCCGAGGGGAAACAGTTTGCCTCGCGACTTGTGCAGTGCATGCGAGAGGCTGTGGGCGGTGATGGCTATACCGATGAGCCTGCCGTCGCGGTCTTCCACTCCCGTGAAAAGACGCGTATCCACAATGGGGATGTATTGCTTGAGAAAATCCTCCATCTGACGGTCTGAGAGTTCGGAGAATCCAAACAGAGGCGCATAGGCGATGTTGAGCAGTTCGAATATCTTTCTGCCATAGCCTCCTGTGAGGATGTCGTCCTTAGTCATCTTCTTGAATGTCAGTCTAAACCGTTTCTGCACAAGCGAGGTGACGCGTGCAAACTTCTCGGGAACTTGCTTTGGCACGTCAATATGGAATGACACCCAATCCACTTCCTTCTCAAATCCCATTTGCTCCATGTGGCGAGGGTAATAGGGTGGATTATATATGGAGACCAACGAACCCATAAGGTCGAAATCCTCAACAAGCATTCCCTCCTTGTCGAAATCAGATATGCCCATGGGACCTTGGACAGTAGTCATACCGCGAGCCTTGCCCCACTCCTCCACTGCGGTGAGTAGTGCGCGCGACACGTCGGCATCGTCGATATACTCTATCATTCCGAATCGCACCACTCTGACATTCCACTTCTCGTTGGCACGATGATTGATGATGGCGGCAATGCGCCCCACGCACCTGCCATTGGAGTCATAAGCCACAAAGGGTTGAATGTCGGAAAATTCCAGTCCGGCATTCTTCTTAGGGTCGAAGGTTGCGCGCACGTCCATGTCAAAATCGGGCACGTATTGCGCGCAATCCTTATATATTCTTCGCGGCAAAGCCACGAAATCATCCATCGTCTTCTTAGTATCAGCTTCTAATACTTTGACTTTGTTCATATCTGAAGGTTGATGTCTTTGAAATATTGGCTGCAAAATTAAGAAATAATACTGAAATTACCAAATAATTGGGGAAGAAAAAAAGGATAGTTAGCAAAAAATATTTTCCCAGTTGGCAAAAAGTCTTTTGGTAGCTTGCAGAAGAACTTTTGCTAACTGGGAAAAAACCATAACTCTACCTATTGTTATTACACAACCAAGGCGAGCATAACAGCATATCAACCGCGGCGGGCTACATAGAAGACATACCCGTAATAATCACTGAAACGCGAGTAAAGTTCGGCCTCGTGACGTTGGTTGGATACCAACTCCACGGCAGTCTTATTGCCGGGATGACGTTCGAGGAAGAGACGCTGGGCTTCCTTCTGTGGCTGATAGAAATTGTCAGTCCAACATTCGGTGGGCAGGACGAATGAGCGAATGTCATGATAACCCGCATCGCGCAACTGCTGCACCTTGTTGGCTATTGTGTCTATCTCGGGATAGGCTTCATTCCAGAAGTTCTCTATCTCCGACGGACGACTGTCGGTGAGCCACGAGGCCTCGCTCACTGCGAGCCAGCCACCAGGTTTGAGATAGTCGCGCCATTCGGATATGCCTCGCTTGAATCCGATGTTGTATATGGCTCCCTCGCTCCAGATGACATCGAATGATGCCTTTTCGAAAGGCAGACTGCACATGTCACCCACGATACCCTCTACCCTATCGGCCACACCTGACTCACGGCATCTGTCCATCAGTCGGTCGATAAAGAGGGGAAAGAGGTCGAGGGCCTTCACTTTTGCCTGGGTATTGAGGGCGAGTTGGAGGGTCTGACTGCCGCAACCGCAGCCCAGGTCGGCTATCACCGCATCGCTTGGCAATTCGCCTATCATCCCCAAGGCACGACAAGTTGATTCGTCGCTGCCAGGACCTTGGCGTGATATACTTGAGAAATACTCGCAGATGAGCGAGAAGTCGAAATCATGGATTGACGACTGGTTGTCGTCGTTTACAGTATTATTGTTGGC
>JBJEAY010000437.1:0-1890 GCA_051869575.1 Prevotella sp.
CGACGGTACCCTTTTGGACAAATGGGAGATACCGACAGATACCTCTGATCAGGGAACCAATATTCTTCAAGACATTGCTGCGACAGTCCACGGTAAGATGGTGGAGAAGGGATTGACCAAGGACATGGTGGAAGGTATCGGGATTGGTGTTCCCGGAGCTGTAGACAGCCATGGTGTGGTGAACAAGGCAGTGAATCTTGGCTGGGGCGTTGTCCCCGTAGAGCAGGAGCTGGAAAGGCTTTCCGGCATGAAGGTAAAGGCCGGCAATGATGCCAATGTGGCAGCGTTGGGAGAGAACTGGATGGGTAGCGGCAAGGGCTACAACAGTTTAGTGATGGTTACTCTGGGTACCGGTATTGGTGGCGGTATTATCATAGACGGTAAGATTGTTACGGGAGCTAACGGAGCCGGCGGTGAGATTGGTCATATCATTGTTAACGACCAGGAGCTGGAGGCGTGCAACTGCGGACACTATGGTTGTATTGAACAGTATGCTTCTGCAACGGGTATTGCCAGAATGGCTCGCAGAGCCTTGGCAACCACAGCCGGTGATAGCAAGATGAGGACCTTTGGCGATGGCATCAATGCGAAAAATATATTTGACTGTGCCAGAGAGGGCGACAAACTGGCATGCGAAGTGGTAGAAGAGGTGTGTAATCTGTTGGGAGGCACCTTGGCTAAGATAGGATGTGTGGTGAACCCGGATGTGTTTGTCTTAGGTGGAGGCGTTTCCAAAGCGGGACAGATATTGCTGGATTACTTACAGGGACCATTTTGCGCTCAGGTTTTTCACGCCTGCAGTGAGACACCGATTGTCTTGGCAAGCCTGGGAAATGACGCAGGTATTTATGGTGCTGTGAGAATGTTATTGGATTAGTTTTCAAGGGCGAATCTTATGGTTGGCCCTTTACAACGGGGTGTGGCTCAGCTTGGTAGAGCGCTTCGTTCGGGACGAAGAGGTCGCGTGTTCGAATCACGTCACCCCGACTCATAAACCCTTTAAATAAGGGTTTATGCTGTTTTTTGTTGGGTCACTAGTGAGTCTTTTTGGGTCACCTGTTCCTCGTTGAGTATTGATAAGACATTTTGACATAAGTCATTTCCATTTAGTGGCAAAGTGTATACATCAAGGTTGACTTGAACGGAGTGCCCCAGTAAGTATGCTCTCGTTGAAGGATCAACTCCTCTCGCAGCTAAAACGTAGGAATTGAAGTACATTCTTAACGCATGGTTATTTGTACATGTTAGGTTTAGTTTTTTGCTAATTTTAGCGAGAGCGTGTCCTATGTTGCTTGGTGTAGACCATGTTTCCGCGCGCCCAAACACAAATTCTGTTTTAACTCCCCAAAACTCTTGATAATGTTTTGCTTGTTCAAAAATATTTCTGAGCTGATTTGTCAATGGGAATTCTCGCCCGCCAGCGGAGCAATACCTTTCATCTTTGGTGGATCCTTCGTATACCCATCCTCTTTCCGATAAGACAATCTGTGCATGTATATTTATTATACTGTCGTAAATATCTGACCACTTCAAGGCACATAACTCAGCAATTCTCATACCAGTATTAATTGAACAGAGAATGGCTAATGCATTAATTACTTCGACGTAGTTGCGATTAGCTTGTACTCGCTTTGAAAGAGCTTCGACAAGACGATTGACATCAGCTGGTTGGTAAGCCTTTTTGATCGCTTTTTTGCTATTTTTGACTGGCAATCTGAGGAATCGACTATAATCTGCATCGTGTATACTAAATGCCATCAGAGACTTGTCGAGTGATACCAAATTTCGTGGGTTCTGACAGTACTTAATAACACAATTAATAACACCTTTAAAACCACCGAATGTCGATTTGAGCATTTTCTCGCCGTGTTCAGCTTCATACATTTTTAA
>JBJEAY010000438.1:0-1882 GCA_051869575.1 Prevotella sp.
ACAAGTCTGCAAGGAACGGTTGCTTTTCAAGATTCACCTCAACATAATATTTAAAACTCTTTCCAAGTTCCCTTATAGCCGTGGATTTCCCGACCTGTCGAGCTCCTCTTATTAACAGAGGCTTTTTCCCTGGGTCGTTCTTCCACTCCATGAGTTCGTCGTCAATATGTCTTCTGTAATATGCCATTTTACTCTATATGAATGTCTATTCTGTTGTTATGATTTCGCAAAGGTAAGCAATTAATATTGAATATCAAAGCACAATGACTTGTTTTTCAGCATTTTCAGTAAAGAATAATATAGCTTAACATTTATGTATTATCCAAAATTGGATGCGAAAAACTGGCATTTCCTTCCAAAATTGGATGCGAAAAGTTAGCATTTCCTTCCAAAATTGGATGCGAAAATATGATTCATTTACATTTTTAAGGACGTAAAAGTGCGAGTAATTACATTTTTAAGGACGAAACATCTGTCAGTCATAAATAAATGCTATCTTTGCTCCCATTTTGGCACAATTCAATATATTTTTGCTATGTATTTCATCAGTTTTGCTATATTATTAGTCGTTTTTGATATATTTTTTAATCAGTTTTTGCTCTGTTTTTATAAGTTTTAGTGCATCTTTCGCTCAATTTTGCTGTATTTTCAGCGATTTTCGGTTTTTACTGTCACCTCTGTCACCCTTCTGTCACCTCTTCTGCCACCACTTAACACATTGTATATTAATAGTTTAAACCCAAAGGTGACAGAGGTGACAGTAAAATTACAAAAAATACAGTAAGGGGTATATACAATAATGCCTATCCTCATGTCATTACGATAGGGCATCCTACTGTCATTAGGATAGGGTATCGTTATGACAACTGAATAGGGCATTCACTTGTCAACTGAATAGGGTATTCACTTGGCAAGTGGATAGGACAAATAGTAAAATACTGATGGAGAAACAACATATAAAAACACAAAAAGAGACAATAAACATATTATTTCTAAAGAAATGTTGGTGATTTGAAGAATTTGTTGTACCTTCGCACTAAATTTCAGGAATAATGGATAAGAAGGAAACGGAAAACAACAAAAGAAAGGCATTCTGGCAGTTGCATGTTAGTGTGATGTTGGCAGGATTCACGGGATTGTTCGGCAAACTGATAACTCTCAACGAGGTTGACATAGTGTGGTATCGCATGCTGTTCACATCATTGATACTAATGGTGTTCACCGGTTTGCCACGTGTGGGATGGAAGAAGTTCCTGCAGATAGCGGGATGCGGAGCATTATTGGGGCTTCACTGGATGCTGTTCTACAGTTCGATCAAGGCGAGCAACGTGTCGATTGGTGTAGTGTGCTTTGCCCTCGTGGGCTTCTTCACCGCCATCTTCGAACCGATAGTATTCCGCCGCAAGGTGTCGTGGGCGGAACTGCTGTTGTCGCTCATCACCGTGGCAGGACTGCTGTGCATCTTCTCCTTCGACGCCCGCTATCGCTATGGTATAGCCATCGGTGTGGTGTCGTCGGCTGTATGCGCATTGTATGCCATATTTAATAAAAAGGTGAGCGTGGGAGTAAGGTCGCGCACAATGCTGATGTATCAGATGAGCGGAGGCATTGTGGGCGTGAGCCTCATCATACCGCTATACCTGATGGTGTTTCCCTCTCAACAACCCGTGGTGGTGATTCCCGAGGGCAGCAACCTGTGGTGGATGCTTTGTCATGCCCTGTTCTGCACCATCGGCATGTATCTGCTACAGATTCAGGCACTCAAGCAACTCTCGGCCTTCACCGTCAATCTCACCTACAACCTTGAGCCTTGTTACACCATTCTCCTCGCTTTCCTCTTCTTCGGAGAGGCACGCGAGCTCAACCTCTCATTCTATATCGG
>JBJEAY010000439.1:0-1880 GCA_051869575.1 Prevotella sp.
CATGCCGACATATCCTTCAACGCACCTCTTTCATTTGATGCCATCGTGCACAAAGGAGACATACACATGAATGATATGTTCAAGCTCTACAGATATGAGAACGAAATATATGTCATGAAACTCACTGGCGAGGAGGTGCGCAAGCATCTTGAGATGAGCTACGACCAATGGGTGAACACCATGCAATCGCCCGACGACCATATCATGCTGCTCGACGAAAACGCAATACACGACAAACAACGGAATATGTTCAAGAACCTCACCTTCAACTTCGACAGTGCCGCTGGCATCGATTATGTTGTTGATGTCACCCAACCTGACGGTGAGAAAGTGAAGATTCTACGGATGTCAAATGGTGAGCCTTTCGACGAGAATAAATGGTATAAGGTGGTGCTCAACAGCTATAGGGGCAATGGTGGCGGCGAACTGCTCACGCGAGGTGCAGGAATTCCCAAGGACTCGCTCGACAGTCGTATTATCTTCCGCAGCGAACGCGACCAGCGTTATTATCTCACCAAGGAGATTGAACGCCAAGACACTATCATACCGCATAAACTCGACAACTGGCGATTCATACCCGAAGATTGGGCGGAACCTGCCATACGTCGTGACCGGAAACTTTTGTTTGAGTAAATTAGGGATTAGGAATTAGGAATTAGGAATTAGGGATTAGGAATTAGGGATTAGGAATTAGGAATTAGGGATATGAATAAATACTATTTTGTCTTCTGTAAAGGAGACATCATGCTTGAGAAACTTGCCGACGGCAACTACACCATTCCTTGTCAGGAAATGCCGCCTACGGAAGTTAAGCCATGGACCAACGTGATGAACGTGACGCCCATTGGCGACACCGAAGTGAAAACCTACCGTATTGACTCTCCCGTAACAGACGACCCGAG
Source organism: Prevotella sp. (assembly GCA_051869575.1). GTDB lineage: Bacteria > Bacteroidota > Bacteroidia > Bacteroidales > Bacteroidaceae > Prevotella. The sequence goes on from JBJEAY010000439.1 coordinate 903, forward strand.
ATATGAGATGTGCGGACTCCGCCCGAGCTACTATAAGCTCCCGCCACTGCTCTACCAGATGGCAGGCAAATGCGAAGAACTGCTCTATTGGGATCAGAACACCAAGTTTTGCGGAGTATGCGGCGGGCAGATGAAGATGCACACCGACATCAGTAAGCGTTGCGAGGAATGTGGCAAGGAGGTGTGGCCTTCTCTTGCAACAGCAATCATCGTACTCGTACATCGTGGCGACGAAGTGCTGCTCGTTCATGCGCGCAACTTCCGTGGCAACTTCTTTGGACTCGTAGCCGGATTTGTTGAGACAGGCGAGTCACTTGAGGAAGCTGTGCATCGCGAGGTGATGGAAGAGACAGGACTCACAATCACCAACCTTCGCTACTTCGGCAGTCAACCCTGGCCCTACCCCAGTGGTCTTATGGTGGGATTCCATGCTGACTATGTATCAGGCGAAATCAAGTTGCAGAAAGAAGAACTTGCCGCTGGACAGTGGTTTGGCAGGGACAATCTGCCCGAGATACCCGAGAAACTGTCGATAGCACGCAAGATTATTGATGACTGGTTGAGTAAATAGCGGGCGCATTGCCCGCACTCCACGGTAAAGATAGCAAACGTATAAAAATACGGAACCGCATCTCTGAATTAACAGGATGCGGTTCTATAATCTAATAATTTTATTCCTTGGATTCTCCGTTTCCGGAGTTTCCTCCTTTGTTCCTCTCGGTCTCACGACCAAAACTCACGTTTATCATTATCCAGTAACTAACAATCTTTTACCTAAAAACTAAAAACCAATAACTAACCTAAAACAATCTATTACCTAACTAAAAACCTTTATCTATGAAACAAATCTATCTTCAAATTCTTTTTTACGCTGCAAAGATACGAACTTTTTCCCGATTCCGCAATACTTTTTCCCGATTTTCTCTGATTATTTCTCGTATTATTGATTTATATCAATTACAAAGTGCTGTTAATGAT
>JBJEAY010000440.1:0-1875 GCA_051869575.1 Prevotella sp.
CAGGCAAATCACGAATCCAATTGAAAACAAATCCATTCTTTTCTTTCTTTTTTATTAAATTATACAATCTTGTTATCACCATTGTGTATTGCAATGGACGTACCAGAAATGTACAGAAGCATATAAAGTATTATATATCAACACCATACAGAAACAACACTTATATACAATTCAAATAAAAAACCCTTCCAAAATGAAAATAACACATTCACTTTGGAAGGGCAGGACTGACAAGATACCCTACGGTTAATAATGATTAATATTAACGTTTATTAGTAAAGTTCTTTTGTGTTGTATAATCATTATCAAAAAAACTTCGTATTTTTGCAGCGAAAATGCGACATACAATAAAACTATAACATTATGACTAATCAACACATCTTTATCACTGGAGGAGCCTCCGGAATTGGAGCTGCCGCAGTACGTCTATTCTCAAACCGAGGGTGGAAAGTGACATTTTCCGACATCAACAAGGAATGGGGAAACAGGCTCTCCGAGGAACTTGGCGACGGAGTGTTGTTTGTTGCAGCCGACACCCGCAATCGTGAGGAAATAAAGACTGCCATAGCTGCAGGAATCGACATGTATGGTCCTCTTTGCTCCGTTTTCGCAAATGCTGGCATACATCGCGCAAACACCATGCTCGACATCAGCGACGAAGAACTCAAACTAATGATTGACACCAATATATACGGTACGGTGCACACGCTTCAGGCTGCCGTCCCACATATCATCGAATCAGGAGGTGGCTCAGTGGTAATCAACTGCTCTGACCAATGGTTCGTAGGCAAGCCATATAGCTTTGGTTATGGACTGACAAAGGGTGCACTCGGACAAATCACCAGATCGCTATCCATCGACCTGGGGAAATATGGCATCCGCGTCAATGCAGTATGTGCAGGCACAATACGCACTCCACTCGTAGATAATCTCTTCGACAAATTTGCGAAGATTGAGGGTAAAACAATAGAGGACTATTGGGTTAGCGAAAACTCTCTTTATATGCGTGGAGAGGCAGGAAGACCAGAGGAAGTGGCAGAGTTGGTTCTCTTCCTTGCATCTGATGCTGCAAGCTTCTGCACAGGAGGTCATTACCTTGCCGATGGCGGATTGGTGGCACAATAATTTTATTATACGACTATTATGAAAATTCGCGTTACAACCAAAATTACGACAATGATGTTGATGCTATTCTGTTTTGGCATCAACGTCATTGCACAAAGTGAAAATATTGTACCCTCGGGCTATCCTGAACTTGACGAGTGGGTAAAACAATGCAAGGTTGAACGACCTAATGCCTTGGGCTATCCTGGCAACTACGACAGCAAGCTCGACAGCTTCTATGACTGGTACACCCAAAACAAGATGGAGAATATCCTTATCAACAATGCCGGCGACCCGTTTGGAAATCCATCAACACTATCTTCATTGAAGTTTGAACGCGAGGTGATAGAGAGTTTTGCCCCTTTGTATGGATTCGACCTCGACAATCTTTGGGGTCTGGTAACCATGAGCGGCACCGACGGCAACAACCACGGCTTGTATTTCGGCATTAATTATCTGAAGAACAAGACTGGCAAGATGCCTATAGCATACGTATCTGACGAGGCCCACTACAGCAACTACCGTCTTTGCGACCTGCAGAATCTTGATGTGTGCATGGTAAAGAGCAACGAGAACGGACAGATGATTCCCGAGGAATTTGAGAAAGTGCTCGACCCTTCACGTCCGTGTCTGATGATCTATGCAATGGGTTCCACCTTCAAGGGAGCTATCGACGACCAGACAGAACTCAACAAGATACTCGATAAATATCCTGAGATGGAAGTATATAGACATATCGACGCTGCCCTGTTTGGAGGCTATCTTCCCTTC
>JBJEAY010000441.1:0-1874 GCA_051869575.1 Prevotella sp.
CTGCGGAAGTTATCTCCGTCGTTGGGGTCGAGTGGTTCGGTAATTTTACTGTTGAGATAAAGGTATCTGAGCGAGAGCACTGTCATGGAGTATTTGTCGCTGTGCTCGGTGAGCAGTTCCATCACACTGTGGTCCCAGTTGAGATTGTTGATGACAAAATGTACCTTTTGCAGTTGGTTGTCTATCTCCGTCCTCACCTTGCGGTCGAGGAATGCCTTGTTGAGCATCACGAATGTTTGCTTTTTGCCAGTCAGTGTATAGGCTGCCTCGATATTCTTCACTATGTCTATGGGGTCGCTCACTCCCGTTACATTATTATGGCATGACAGTTGGTCCCAATTAGGGAATTGCACTCCTCCGAACACCACGGGCAATGTGTGCATCATCGGGGTGTCATTACATAGTGTGGAATATGTGGCCTGGTCGCCAAAGAGCAGTATCATCGCAAGATGGTTGTGGGCATTAGCCCTCTCCACTATCTTCCTTGCCTCCACTATCTCGCGATCTGCCTCCCAATGTCCGCAGTTGAGATAATCAAAGGTGATGTCGGCATCCACTCCCTTGTCCTTCAAGGCCTTGGCAATCAAACCTTCGCAGTCGGCAAATTGATATGCCGACTTGTCTTCGGAGAACATCACGAGAATATGTGGTTTATCGTTTTCTTCCTCACTGTCTGAAAAGAATGTTCCGGGATATATCACTTCGGTAATGACAACGCCGCATATAGCCAAGGCCATCACAGCCACAGCAGCAAACACCCAACCTATATACGACTTCTTCATACCTAATCCCTAATTCAAAAAAACCGAGAACCTCGTTCCCTCTCCAACCTTCGACTTCACCTTGATGTCGCCATCGAGACGTATGGCAACAGCCTTGCAGATGGATAGTCCAAGGCCGGTGCCTTGCTGGAACTTGTCCTTCTTGTAGAATCGGTTGAACACCATCTTGGCGTCATCGTCAGCCAGTCCGCATCCCGTGTCTTCTACATATATCTCAACGTCATATCTTCCCGTAGCCCTCTGCCATCCAATGGTGATTGAACCTTCATTAGTGTATTTCACTGCATTGGCAATGAGATTTTTGAAGATAATGTCGAGGCGATTCTCATCCACATCCACACTATCGTCACCACCGTCTTCGGGCAATGCCAAACGGAAGTCGAGATTATCGGGCACGGTGGCTTTATACTTGTTATAAGCATTAGTGACGATTGCACTCGCACTATGTGTCTTGATGACGAATTTCATCTCTCCCGACTCCACACACGACAGGTCAACAATATCGTTGACGAGTTTCAGCAGCAAGTCGTTGTTGGTCATGATGGCATCAATGAACATTGCCTTTTCCTCGGGCGAATATTCTTCTCCCGGCATTGCCAAGAGCTGCGAGAATCCCACTATGGCATTCAGCGGTGTGCGTATCTCATGACTCATGTTGGCGAGGAACGACTCCTTCAGCGTGGCTTCCTCGGCAAGTCGGCGTGCCTCGTCAAGCTGATACTCCTTGAGTTTGTAGTCATCCACCTTGAGCAGCATACCGTAAGAGCGGATATATTTTCCATTGTCGTCAAACACGCCCTTGCCTCGTATCTGATACCAGTGCCACTCTCCGTTGCGATAGAAGTCGGCCTTCACCTCGCCCGAATATGATTGACCGCGGTTCACCATCTCCACTCCCGAGAGATATTCCTTGCGATAGTCGGGATGTATCATGTCCATAAACTCGTCAACGTCGCACACATGAGGCTCATGTCCATAGTGACGCCAGAAGGTGTCGCTCAGATAGATGGTCTCGCCATATCGCTCCCATGCGAAGGTGTGACTGTTTTCCACCGCCATGTTGTAGAGCGTATTCTCGCGCTCCACCTGCTT
>JBJEAY010000442.1:0-10388 GCA_051869575.1 Prevotella sp.
ACTTCGACCCTGATGTATTCGACCTTTCTGCCCTATATAGCGACCGTGTGATAGAAATTGGCGTGTATAAGCCTAAGTTCTATCCGTTCGTGTGCCCTTATCAGTCGTGCTGGATTGCCGGTGCCACTATTGAGACTCTACAGAATGGTACTACCAAACTGATGATTGGCAGCGAGGAAGAACTGCGAAAATTCAATCAGGCTATCAGTGAGGCAGAAGAGAAAAAGAGCGGTATTGTAGAATACGATGATACACAGATAGACATTGACGATGCCCGATTCCTTGCTGAAACAGCTGAAAAACAGTTGCGCAATCCCAAGCGACCTGTAGCTGTTGATGATAATCAAACGGATGATAGCCGAAAAGTGCTTATTATTAAGGAAAATGCGGAAGACACAGAGTTTTCGGTCAAAGAGGGAGTGATTGAACGAGGTGACAAATACACCTTATTCAAGGATCCCTATCTACATGAAAACTTCCAATTAAAGTCTCATCAGGAAGAAGGAGTGGCATGGTTGCAGCATCTGTATAAGAGCAAGGCAAGTGGCTGTCTGATGGCAGATGACATGGGACTTGGAAAGACTTTGCAGATACTCTATCTCATTGATTGGCACAGTAGGAAATATCCAAATCACAAGCCCTATCTGATAGTTGCTCCTGTATCTCTCTCGGAAAACTGGGAGAACGAGTATAACCGTTTCTTTATGGCACCGCGACTGAGTATAACTCGCTTGACATCGAAGAACGTACCTCGTCAGTTTGACAAAACTGCTGTGGAAAAGATGCAGAAGATGGACATCATCTTGACGAATTATGAATCTCTGCGTATTGCCCAGCTCAACTTCTGTGCTGTGGATTTTGACATAGTAGCTCTGGATGAAGCCCAAAAGATAAAGTCTCCTGGTACGCTCGTGACCAATGCAGCCAAAGCATTGAAAGGCCGTTTTAAGATTGCCATGACTGGTACACCAGTTGAGAACTCACTGCTTGACCTGTGGTGTATCATGGACTTCTGCGTGCCAGGATTGCTTGGTAATGCCAAAGCATTCGCAGCACAGTATCAGAATCCATTGAAAAAAGAAGATACGGACATAGTGGCTCTCGGTAATGAGATACACGACAAGCTTGGCATCTACTTCATGCGCAGATTGAAGAGAGATGCTGCAAAAGATTTGCCGCAGAAGATAGAATTGAAGCAACAACAGGAAATGCCAGAAGTGCAATCGAATACTTATAAACGTGTTGTGAACGAATATGTTTCCGGCGCTCAACCTAATATGTTGTTGACTATTATGGACATTCGTGAGGTATGTGAACATCCTTATCTCTACGACTCCTCTTTGCCACAACACGACTTGCAAGAACTGGTTGATTGTTCAGCCAGACTTCAAGTTACGATTGCTTTCTTGGACAGAGTCAAAGCCAAGAACGAGAAAGTCATCATCTTTGCCGAACGTAAGGAAACACAAAAGATGTTGTGGCGTATCTGTCATGAGCGTTACAGCGTAGATGCAAAGATTATCAATGGTGACACTCCATCAATAGTGACAAGGCAGACTCACAATAGACAGTCTCGTCAGGCGAGCATTGACGAGTTTCAAGCGGTTGATGGGTTCAATGTGATTATTATGTCGCCAGTAGCTGCTGGCATGGGACTGAATGTCACAGCAGCCAATCACGTTATCCATTATAGTCGCCATTGGAATCCTGCAAAAGAGAACCAAGCCACAGACCGTGCATATCGCATAGGTCAGGAAAAGGACGTATATGTATATTATCCTATGGCAGTTAGCAAAGACTTCAAGTCGTTTGACGAAACGCTTGACGAATTACTTTCTCGTAAAACATCTTTGGCTACCTCTACCATATTCCCTACCGAACGTGTGGAGGTAAGGCAAGAAGAACTTGGTCAAATGTTGTTTGGTGCATAAAAAGAAAAATAGAATTATGATACAAAAAAGAATATATAGTTACTTTGAGCGCAACCCGCAGTTGCATGTGCTCTTTATCTTCGACCGAATGAACATTTTCGAGTCGGACTTGGAGGGGAAGGAATGGGCTGACGAATATGTATATAAAGTTTTTGACGGCGCATGGTTCAACACCAAGTATGCCATCGAAAACACATGGAAGGAGAAGCGTGTAGTACTGCTCTTCCCGTTGGGCACTTATCCGGCCACAGAGGAGCAGCAACTGAAGTTCCCCCTTCTGGATATGCTGAAAGCCAACATGGAATACAAGGATGACGACTACGAGGCGTACATGCAGCAGTATGGTCTGCCGGAGAAGTACCGCACTTTCATCAAGCGTAATATCAGCGAGATGATGTCGTCAAAGGTCAGCGCAATTCTTGCTGGTCATATCTCGGCGGAGACCTTCAACGAAGACTTGGTTTGCCGTGCCTTCATCAGCAGCTATATGGGTGAAAAACGGCTGTTGGATTGGGAAACCATCATCGTGAAGTTGATTATTCTTGGAGGCAGCGAAGAAGAGAAGAAACGGATTGATTTCTTCTACAAACTGGAGAAGAACCTGGATGCCAAGCGTATGATGGATGACAAACTGACCCGTTGGTTTGGATGCACATACAATCCCAATAGTGAGGTGAAGATGAAGCCCATCGCTGAAAGTCTGAAGTACAACTCCATTACCCAACTGCTGGATGCTGCCCCTGCGGACAACTACAAGACATTCAAGGTGACGAATGCCATCATGCTGGAACAACTCAACAAGGTGTATGAACTGGGCAGCCATGACAGACAGCTCTCTACCCGGTTCATCAAGGCGCTTGGCACGCTGGCTACTGACATCCGTGAAGAGGAAATCATCAAGGTGTATGGCATTGACGCTCCTTACTACTATCTGACGGAATCGCTCTGTTGGCCTATTCTGGAAGAGATAATCAAATCGAAACTCTTGACTGAGCCAATGGAGGTGAACGAGCGCATGAGGGAACTGTCACTAAAGATGCCCGTTGGCAGTAAGGTGCTGAGTGTGGTGAAGTTGGTGGAGCAAATGGCTCTCTACTACAATCAGACCAAGAATATCGGCACACTGAAACTTAACACACCCGAAGAGTATGTACAGAAGTATGTGAACGAACACTACCTCATGGATATGTTCTACCGCCGTGCGCTGGAGGCGTATCATGAGCTGGTGACGTTGGACATACCTATCGAGGCAGTCATCAACGAGGCAAAGCGGCAGTTGGACCAGGAATATGCCAAGATGGCCAATGTGATGAATCTGGAATGGTTGACCTGTGTGAAGGAGAAAGGAGAAGCATTCAGAGGTGTGACTTTGGGAAGACAGCAGCATTTCTACCGCACTGAGGGTGACGGCACAGTGAAGCAGGTGGTCATCGTAAGCGATGCCCTGCGTTATGAGGTGGCTGTAGAACTGATGCAGCAGTTGGCCAAGGAGAAGCATATCGCAACCTTGACTCCATATCTGGCCATGCTACCCACGGAAACGAAATACTGCAAGCCAGCCTTGTTGCCCCACCAGTCATTGGAACTGCAGGGTACGGATATGCAGGTGGACGGAATAGTACTGGCCACTACGGAACAACGCTCTGCCCATCTTTGCAAATACAAGGAGGGTGCTGTTTGCATAAGATATGAAGAAGTAATGAACGGTGATTTGTCTACTATGCGCGAACAGTTCAAGCGTCCCTTGGTCTATATCTTCCACGACACTATCGATGAAGCAAGCCATTCGCAAAGTCCGTTTGAAGTGATTGCAGCCTGCAGAAAGGCGATAGAGCAGCTGACAGTACTGGTGAGAAGACTTCATGCCACATGGAACGTAACCAACGTGTTGCTGACTGCCGACCATGGCTTTATCTACAACGACCAGAAGTTTGAGGAGAAGGATAAGCACAGCATCACCGAGGAGGCGTTGGAAAAGAAGACCCGCTATTATCTCACAGATAACAATCGCATGGTGGATGGTATCGTGAAATTCCCTCTTGATGAGGTGTCAGGCATGAAAGGAACAGGACTCTTCGTCGCTGTTCCTGAAGGCACCAACCGATTGGCAGCACCAGGAGGCTACAACTTTGCACACGGAGGAGCTTCACTACAGGAAATGATTATTCCAGTAATCAAGAGTGTAAGAAAGAAAACCGATAAGACTGAGAAAGTCGGCGTAGCCTTGATGAATCATAACCTGACAATGGTCAGCAGCCGGTTGAAATTCCAGCTCATACAGTCAGAGGCTGTAAGCATGACGGTGACAGAGCGAAAGGTGATATGCCAGCTGTTCCATGGTGAAGAGCCAGTCTCTACAGAAAAGCTCCTTACCCTAAACAGTCCTGATGCGGTGAATATCAACAATCGTGTCTATGAGGTGACGATGACACTCAGCAAATCGGTTTCAGGCAGTATGCTTGAACTGAGAATCTACGATGAGGACGATGCCGGAAGGCTGAATCCTATTATCCGAGAGACGGTAAAGAACAATACAATGATAGAACAAGATTTTTAAGATATGACATTACAGCAGAAAATAATGAATGCCTTCATAGGCAAAGTGGTGAGAAAGGATCTGGCATTCCTCGTGAAAGGAGGACTTCCTGTCCCAACCTACGTTTTGGAATATCTTCTTGGTCAGTATTGTGCTACTGATGACCAGGAGGCTATCGAGGCTGGTTTAGAGAAGGTCAAGCAGGTCATTAAGAACAACTATGTACATCGTGCTGAAGCGGAGTCAGTAAAGGGCAAGATAAGGGAGAACGGCAAGTACCGCATCATCGACAAGGTGACGGTTACTCTCAACGAGAAGGATGACGAATATCAGGCTGCTTTTGCCAACTTAGGTCTCACAAGAGTGCCTATCGGCACACAATACGTGAAAGCCAATCCCAAACTGTTGAGCGGCAATGGTGTGTGGTGTATAGTCACCATTGGCTATATCAGCGGTGAAGATATCAAGGTGAGATGGGACATCCAGACACTGAAGCCCGTGCAAATCTCCAATGTGGATTTGCAGGAATACATCGACCAGCGTCAGAACTTCACTACTGACGAGTGGATAGACTTCCTGATGCACACCGTGGGACTGAACCCTGAGGTGATGAACCGCCGTGAGAAGTTCATCACCCTTGCTCGCCTGCTCCCTCATGTGGAAAACAACTTCAATTTCATGGAACTGGGTCCGAAAGGTACAGGTAAGTCGCATGTCTTTCAGGAACTGTCGCCATATGGTGTGCTTGTATCGGGCGGCGATGTCACCCCTGCCCGCCTCTTTGTCAGAATGTCCGGCAAACGGGAGGAACTGGGCCTTGTAGGCTACTGGGACGTTGTGGCTTGGGACGAGTTTGAGCAACAGCCTGGACGTAATGTGGATGCTGTGCTTATCGACACGATGCAGAACTATCTGGCCAATAAGTCATTCAACCGTGGAAAAGGCACACACGAGGCCAGTGCCTCCATGTCATTTGTAGGCAATACGAAGCATACCGTTCCGTATATGTTGAAGAATACGCACCTGTTTGAAAGCATACCCACCTCTTTCATCAAAGGTGCCTTCCTCGACCGAATCCATCTCTATAATCCTGGGTGGGAAATCCGAATGCTGAAGAAAGACAGTTTCTCTAAAGGTTATGGTCTGATAACGGACTATATTGCCGCTGTACTTCATGAACTCCGCAACGATGACCGCACAGCCATTCTGAAAGAGTATGCCAAGTTTGACGGTTCACTCTCCGAGCGTGACCATTTGGCCATCCGTAAGACTTTCAGTGGAATGATGAAGCTACTCTACCCCGATGGGAAAATGACCGATCAGGAGGCATACGAGTTAATAGACTTTTCCGCAGAGAGCAGGAAACGTGTCAAGGATCAGTTGTACGTGATTGACGAGACCTTCAAAGCTGAACCTGCATCGTTCAAATACATCAATCTAAAAACTGGCATTGAAATGAGCGTAGAAACCTTGGAAAAGGTCAGCAATACCCTCATCGTGCCTGTCAATGCATCTAAGATCAATAATGCAGGAACACTGACAGATTCCGATGCTCAACCATTCTTGTCAGATAAGAAAGAGAAGACGGAAGTTCCAACAGAAGAAGGCAGAAGTAAACGTCCTCGTATCCAGCAGTTAGCAGAAAAAAGTGTGACCATACGCATGGGACAGACGGGTGTAAGTTACGAGAAACTCTTTGCTCCATACTTATGCTACGCGTCTGATATTACGGTGGAAGATCCATACATACGTGCTCCTTGGCAAATCAAAAACTTCATGGAGTTTGTGACTATGCTCATTGACACCCGTCCTGTTGATGATTTGAAAATCCATCTGCTGACTAATGAAGAGGAAGACAAGATTCCTGATTTGATTGACAAATTGGATGACATCAAGGATGATCTGGCTTCATACGGAATAGAATTTGACTATAAGTTCCGAGATTTCCACGATCGTTGCATCAAGACTGACACGGGATGGACTATCAACCTCGGACGAGGACTGGATATGTTTGAGAAATACAGTTCATTCTCTGTTGCCGCATCCCGACAGGATATGCGTAAATGTAAAGAATGTACGATAACCTTCTTAAAAGACCGTTAGCATGAGTAAACTCAGCAAAGATGCCTTTGCCATCATGGCAATGTGCGAAAAAACAAAGGAGCCTTTTGGCATCACAGTGGATCCTCGCAACGGATGCTATGCATTTGCATGGGCTTTCAAGATAAAGAAAGAACAGGCAAAACGTGAAGGATATGACAAGACTCATGTTCGTGGTATGGTGATGTATGATGATAACTTCAACGGCTGCCCTCACTGTGGAGCCAAAAATTTCTACATTTGCAACAGATGTGGCAAAGTGGTATGCTATCACGGGCAAGAAGTGGTGACATGCCCTAATTGTGGGAGTTCAAGTACACTACAGACCGCAGAAAGTGTAGACTTGTCTGGTGGAGGATTTTAATAGACAACTTAAAGATTAAGACATATGTTAGAACTGAAATCTAGAGAAAAAGTATCTTTGACCAATGGAGCTGAAGCGACTGTAGTCAAGGAACTTGGACGAGGTGGACAAGGTATAGTCTATCTCGTGGAACTCGGTGGACAAAAGATGGCATTGAAATGGTATCTGAACAAGCCTACCGACTGGTTCTATAGAAACCTCGAAGACAACATTGCCAAAGGCTCGCCTTCGGAAGCATTCTTGTGGCCAGAGTATCTGACCATGAAGAAGCAAGGCTATTTCGGCTACATCATGAAGCTGCGTCCACAAGGGTATTACGAGTTTGGGCAGTATCTGCTTGCCCGTGCTAAATTCAAATCCTTGGATGCCATTGTCAATGCAGCTATGAAGATTTGTGAGGGCTTTAAGGCTCTGCACCTCTCAGGACTGAGTTATCAGGACTTGAACGATGGCAACTTCTTCATTCATCCTGAAACCGGAGATGTGCTGATTTGTGACAACGACAACGTGGCACCTGAAGGTGAAAATTCAGGTATACTTGGAAAGGCACGCTATATGGCGCCAGAAGTGGTGACCGGAACCAAGATGCCCAGCAAACAGACAGACCGTTATTCTCTCTCTGTAGTACTGTTCCTGCTCTTCTACGGCAATCATCCTTTGGAAGGCGCACGAGTATTGGCTTGCCCTTGCATGACAGAGAAATACGAGAAACAGTTTTATGGAAGTGATGCCATATTTATCTATGACCCACAAAACAAGTCAAACCTTCCTGTAAGGGGCGTACACAACAATGTCATGCGCAAATGGCCAGCGTTCCCGGAATTACTGCGTACAGCATTCGTAAGAGAGTTCAGCCAGGAGTGTTTGACCAATCCTGACAAGCGATGTCTGGAGCGTGACTGGCAGAAGACGATACAAAAGGTACGTGATATGCTTGTGGTATGTCCGCTTTGCAAGGAGGAGACCTTTGTGGAAAATGCTCAATCACCTCGATGCGTATGCTGCGGTAATGAGTTCAATGTAACAGGCACTTTGAAGATTAACGACCGTCATGTCTTGCTTACAGCAGATACAAAGGTCTATATTGATATGGACAACAAGCCAGATATTCATGTCATATCAGTGCCTGGTGACCGTTATCCTGTTCAGTTGAAGAACATCACATCAAGTAACTGGACTGTAGAGACACCCAGTGGCAAACTGAAAGCAGTAGAGCCCAATCAGAGTATGCCAGTAAAAGCAGGATTAAAGATTTCATTCAGTGGAACAATCAAAGGTGAGATTATCTAAAAATGACAAAGTATTAACATCAAATCAATAGAAATTATGGGACTATTAGACAATGAGAGCATTCCAAGAAGAAAAATGACACTCTTCTTTGTGATTGACACATCCGGCAGTATGGTCGGCAGTAAGATTGGCAGCGTTAACGATGCTATAGAAAACGTTTTGCCTATGATTGGTGAAATATCAGACGAAAACCCTGATGCGGAAATCAATGTGGCTGCGTTGGAGTTCTCAACAGGTACACATTGGCTTTATGATGAGCCAAAGGAGGCCAAGGAATTTATATGGCAAAAGGTGGAAGCCGACGGGCTCACCTCTCTTGGCGAGGCATGTGAGGAACTGAACAAGAAACTGTCGAGAAACGGCGGTTTCATGTCAAGTCCGAGCGGATGTTTCGCACCTGCCATCATACTGCTTTCTGATGGTGGTCCTACCGACAACTTTGAAGGCGGTCTGAGGTCTCTACAAGGCAACAGCTGGTACAAGAACGCCATCAAAATTGCCATTGCTATCGGTGACGATGCTGACAAAGAGGTATTGAAGCAGTTTACAGGCTCATCAGAGGCTGTCATCACTGTTCACAACATTGATGCATTGAAGAAAATGATACGAATCATCGCCATCACATCATCGCAGATTGGCAGCAAGAGCACTTCCGCTACCGATACGACTAAGCAGGAACAGGTCATCGAGGAAGTGAACAAAGCTGCAGCAGATGTAGCTGGAGCAGAAACCGCAGCAGCACCTGCCCCCGCAGCTGGTGATTCATACGATGAGTGGGACTAACACCAAAACCCGAAGCAATATGAATTATTGTGCAAACCGAACGCAGAAAGTTTGCTTTATGCTGAGGTACAGCCGACAATCTATAAAATTTCAATTTTATGAATTGTATTGAACAACATTGCCAAGGGGAAAGCCATAAGTCCAACAATAAGCCATGTCAAGACTGCGCTTATGCGGAGAGTAATGACCTGTTGAGCATGGCTATCGTATGCGATGGACATGGAGGTGAACGATACTTCAGAAGTCATTATGGAGCAGAATTTGCCACTGAGATCACACAAAAGGCAATAACCGAATTTGTGAAGAATATGGCAGATTCCACCTTTACCCTCTCAGAAGGTAAATCTGTATTTGACGGAGCATCGTTCACCGCCTACAGTGCGGCTACTGCCACCGACGAGCAGATGGAGAGTCGCGCGCATAAATCGCTGAAGTGGTTGTTTTCATCGATTATCAGTCAGTGGAACGAGAAAATCGCAAATCATGCGAAAGAGACAGACCTCACCGACTGGGAATTAAGCAATGTCGATGAGAAATATCGCAAAGAGTTCCTCAGCGAACGTGAAAAAGATGATGCCACTTTTGAAAAGACCTACGGCTGTACCCTCATGGCATACGTACAGACACCAGACTACTGGTTTGCCTTCCATATTGGTGACGGGAAGTGCGTATCGATGCGTATGATAGAAGACCGACTTGTTTGTGAGCAACCTATCCCATGGGATGAACGTTGCTTCTTGAACAAGACGACTTCGCTGTGTGACTCCAATGCCTTGGAGGAGTTCCGCTATTGCTATCAAGGAGACGGTCAGTTCCCTCTTGCCATGTTCCTCGGTTCTGATGGTATGGATGACTCATACGGTGATGGCTACAATCTCTACAATTTCTATATCCAGCTATTCAAGATTATCATTCGTAATGGTGTTGAGAAGGCGAACAAGGAATTAAAGAAGTCTCTGCCAGTCATCAGCAAGATGGGAAGCAAGGATGACATGTCAGTTGCATGTGTCTTTGATGACACCAACCTGACAGCCTCATTCTTCAAGCTGACGCAATACCAAAAGCGTGAACTTGAATCTTCTCTTAACAAAGTGGAAGATAAAATCATGCAGCTGAATAAGAAGATCGAGTCTGTCCCCAACCCAGAAGCATTGGATCGTGGACAGCAAATCAACTTTGAATATGCGCAAAAAGACCTTGAAAAAGCCAAAGAGAAAGCTATAAAGATTACTCGAAAGCTTAGGTTCATTAAGGGCGAAGAAACAAAATATAGAAACCGTTTGAAAGAAATTGACCCTGTGATACCACCCATAGAATCTGATTCATCAATGGGGCTTGTTACTGAGGAACAATAATTTCAAATCAACAAAGAAAGAAGATGGGT
>JBJEAY010000443.1:0-1873 GCA_051869575.1 Prevotella sp.
GGATTTAAATAAGGATTTTATTAATAATCAAAATCTTAGATCGAGGGGGGGGGGTAAAAACCAGATCTTCGAATTTGGAATTATACCGAATCATTTGTATGATGGCAATAGTTGCTCATCATTTTGTGGTTAATTCTGGATTAACATCAGCCGATGGACCAATGGCAATGAATCCAGATAGTCTGAATACGGTTTATCTATGGTTGTTTGGTATGTGGGGAAAGACGGGAATCAACTGCTTCCTCATGATTACTGGTTATTTTATGTGTACCAGCAAAATAACATTGCGTAAGTTTATCAAGCTGATGCTATGGATATATACCTATAAGTTTATCATATTTGGTCTATTTCTGGCTACGGGATATGAGGCATTGACATTGGCTCGGACAGTGAAACTGATCATGCCTGTTTGGGGATTCAATAGTAATTTCACCAGTTGTTTCATCGGTTTCTGGTTGACCATTCCTTTTTGGAATATACTCGTTCAGCATATGGAAAAGCGGCAACATCAACTACTATTAGCGTTACTTCTTATTATGTATACTATACTTGGAAGTATACCGTCTTTTGGCGTAACGTTCAATTATGTGACCTGGTTTGGCATCATTTATCTGATAGCCTCATACATACGCCTATATCCTAACAAAGTGTTCAATAACAAGAGTCTATGGGGCTGGCTGTCATTGGCTACCCTCATTATAGCTTGTATGAGTGCCGTTTTCATGCATTGGATGATTGGGAGAGGTGAGATGTTCTTTGTGTCAGACTCGAATAAGTTCTTTGCGGTGGCAGTGGCGGTTAGTTCGTTCTTGTGGTTCAAGAATCTTAACATCGCTTATAGCAAGACCATTAATTGGATAGGAGCCTCCACATTTGGCGTATTGCTGATACATGCCAATTCTGATGCGATGCGTCAATGGCTTTGGAAAGACACCGTGGATTGTGTTGGCCATTATACGATGCCCATTGCTCAACTTATTCTTTTCAGTTTTGGGGTAGTGGCATTCATTTTCTATGCTTGCATACTGATTGACCGAATAAGAATAAAACTAATCGAAGAACCATTCTTCCGCTGGTACGACAAGACACCTCGTTTTATGAGTTTACAAGCGACATTGAAATAATACTAACTAAAATATGGACAACAAACTAATTACCGTAACCAGTCCGTTGCTGCCCAATCTTGATGACTTCCACGAGGAGCTCAAGCAGATCTGGGGTAGCAAGTGGATCACCAACAACGGTAGCTTCCATAAGCAATTGGAAGCAGCCTTAGCGGATTATTTGGGAGTGCCCTATATAAGCCTGTTCACAAATGGCACGCTTCCTCTTCTCACCGCCCTTCAAGCACTGAGGATAACAGGAGAGGTTATCACCACACCCTATTCTTTCGTGGCTACAACCCACTCCATCTGGTGGAACGGATGCAAACCAGTGTTTGTTGATATTGACCCTGCAACAGGCAACATCGACCCAGACAAGATTGAGGCCGCCATCACACCGAAGACCACGGTCATCATGCCAGTGCATGTCTATGGCAAACCTTGCGACACAAAGCGCATTCAAGAAATTGCCGATAAGTATGGCTTGAAGGTAATTTACGATGCAGCTCATGCCTTCGGAGTCAAAGTCAATGGCGAGAGCATACTTAACGCAGGTGATATGTCAACA
This sequence comes from Prevotella sp., assembly GCA_051869575.1. Taxonomy (GTDB): domain Bacteria; phylum Bacteroidota; class Bacteroidia; order Bacteroidales; family Bacteroidaceae; genus Prevotella. The sequence goes on from JBJEAY010000443.1 coordinate 1,672, forward strand.
CTTTCGTTCCATGCCACTAAGGTATATAACACCATCGAGGGTGGAGCCATGGTGATGCACGATGAAGCGACAAAGAAGCGCATAGACTATCTGAAGAACTTTGGATTTGCAGGAGAGGTGACCGTAGTAGGTCCTGGCATCAACTCAAAGATGGACGAGATGCGTTCCGCCTACGGATTGCTTAACCTGAAGCAGGTGGATG